>JAJNDL010000066.1 GCA_021156385.1 Moraxellaceae bacterium
TGACAGCCACGCAGGGTGTCCGGACGCATGCGGAAATGCCCTGAGCCCATGCTGCAGCGGCAGGCGCCGGGCAAACGCGAATTGGTTCACAAATCCTTTTTCCCGCACGAATTCCCTACGGTCGCCCAAGGCCCGGCGCACGGTAACAAAGTCGCTGGCAGGGTTCACCCGCAACCCAGGCATTTGCAATCAATCAAAACAGTTAGCAAAAGATTTTTTACGAATTTTCTGAGACTTATTTACATGAAGCATTTGCAGCACCGGTACGGAGGACGCTGAACCGGCGCTACGGAAGGCCCTATCGCTCCAGCCACGCAGAGAGGGATTGCCGGCAACGCGTCGCCAGCCGCTGTAATCGTGGGGCCACCGCAAGCTTCGCGTGGCGTCCCGCACGACCGCTCCCGATGCTCCGGGCACCGGCATCGACGCTTCGGGATGCCGGGAGGGCTGGCAGGCGGCCGGGAGGCAGACGGTGCAGCCGCCGTACCCTGACTGCCGCCGGGTTCACCGGCAGACGCGGCCACTCCCCGGTTACCGGAGCCGCAGCAAGCGGCCGACGCGCCTTCAGCCGATGCATGAAGCCCGGTCCGCGCAGCTCCGTGCGACGGGGTGGCGCTGGCGGGAGCGCCTGCTGCCACGCGTTGCTGCACACCGACAGCTGCAGCGTCGCCAGCGCGGGATGGCCGCGTAGCGCCAGACGCTCGCCACGGCGCTCCAGTACCGGCATGGCGAACGGGATGGGCAGCGAGAAAGCGACGCTGAACGTCGGTGAACTGACGGCGAACGGAGAATGTTGCAGCAGTGCGCGGGCGCCCTGGCGGACGCGATCGGTAACGGAAACCATGGCTCGACCTCTTCCCTGACTGTTCAGTGCGGAAATCGACCGCCAGCCCTCTTCCCGAGGGACGGCTTAGGTCTGATGCAATCACAGACACGCGACGATTTGAAAACCCGCACTAACAGGAAGCTTCTATGTCATGTACATGGCACTGCTTCAATAGAGCGAAATGTTGACCAGGGGATGGCCTTCCACACATGCATGTCACCACCACTGCTTCGGCAGATCCACATCCCGGAATGCCGTGATGCCCACCCTTTCCCGACGCTGGTGGCTGGCGCTGGCGGTGCTGGGCGCACTGCTGCTGGCCTTCGCCGTGTGCGAGGCGGTGGGCTGGCCCTTCCTGCGCGGGCCGCTCGCCAGCCAGCTCAGCACCAGGCTGCAGCGTGATGTCAGCCTCGACGGCAGGTTCCGCCTGCACCTGCTGGGCAGCATCCGCCTGGCCGTGGAAGAGCTGCGCATCGCCGGGCCCGACTGGGAATCCGGTGCGGAGGGACAGCCCTTCGTGAGCGCGCGCGACGCGAGCCTTTCCCTCCCCTACGGCACCGTATTCGGCCAGCTCCGTGGCAACGGCGTACTGCGCATCAACCGGCTCGAGGTCGGCAATATCGAGGCCCGCCTCGTGCGCGATGCCGGTGGCCGCGCCAACTGGCAATTCGAATTCCAGAAAGAGGAGAACAAGCCGGAGCCGGGGCAGCCGTCGGTTACGCCGGAATTCACGCAGCTCATCGTGCACTCGGGGCACCTCAGCCTGCGCGACGCCCTCGCCACGCTCAGCATCGATGCCGACGCCCGAACCGAGGAAGGTACGGCGGCCGGCAGCCGCGGCCTGCAGGTGCGCGCCACCGGCAGCTACCGCAAGCAGCCTTTCCGCGCCGAGGCCCGCTCGCCCGGCATCCTGCCGCTGGTGGCGCCGCGCGGCCGCACGGAGCCGGTGGCGCTCACGCTCGACGTGCGCGTCCCCGATCCGCGCGGCAAGGACGGCCATCTCCATGTCGAGGGCACGGCCAAGGACCTGCTGCGCTTCGAGGGCCTGCAGGGAAGATTCACGGCGAGCGGTGCCTCGCTCGCCTCGGTCGGCGACCTGTTCGATGTCACGCTGCCGACCACGGCCGCGTTCAGGATGCATGGCAAGGCTGCCCGGAACGGCACACGCTGGGATGTCGATGTCGACGGCTTCGAGGTGGCGCGCACCCGCCTTTCCGGACAGTTCCGCTACGACACGGCACCGAAGATCCCGCTGCTCTCCGGCAAGTTGCGCGGCAGCCAGCTGGTGCTGGAAGACCTGGCGCCCGCCTTCGGTGCCTCGTCGCAGGAGGCCAGCAGCGCGACCGATGCGCCGGACAAGACCGGGGCGCGCCGCGTGCTGCCGCAGCGCGAGTTCGACATTCCCTCGCTGCATCGCATGGACGCCGACGTCGACGTCCGGCTGGCCCGCGTCGACCTCGGCAGCGAGAAGCTGAAGCCGCTGGAGCCGCTGGAGGGGCGCCTGCGCCTCGACGGCGGCGTGCTGAAGCTGGACAAGCTGCAGGCGCGCACCGCGGACGGCGAGCTGCACGGCGACCTCACCCTCGATGCGCGGCCGGACGTGCCGCAGTGGACCTTCGACCTCGGCTGGTCGGGCATCCGCCTGCAGCAGTGGATCACGCTGCGCAATCCGTTTGCGCGCGAATCGGAGAAGGTGCCGGCCGGCGAGGCCGGAAAAGGAAAGGACGGGCAGAAGGTGAACCCGCCCTTCATCCGCGGCAACCTCGCCGGGCATGTGAAGCTCAAGGGCCAGGGCCGCTCCACGGCACGCATGCTCGCCAGCCTGGATGGCTCGGTACAGATGTGGGTACGCGATGGCGCGGTGTCGCAGTTGCTGGTGGAGGCGGCCGGGCTCGATGTCGCGCAGGGCCTCGGCCTCATCATCCGCGGCGACAAGGACATCCCGCTGGAGTGCGCCGCGATCAGCCTGAAGGGCAAGGATGGCGTGCTTGCCACCGAGGCCGGCATCGTCGACACGCCGGACTCGCTGATCCTGCTCAACGGCCGCGTGTCGCTGGCCGAGGAGCGTTTCGACCTGACGCTGGAGGCGCGGCCGCGCGACCGCAGCCCGCTGACGGCACGCTCGCCAATCCACGTGCGCGGCCGCTTCGCCGACCCGCGCATCCGTCCCGACATCGAGAAGGTCGGCGGCAAGGCCGCGCTGGCCGCGGCCCTGGGCGCGCTGCTGGCGCCGCTGGCCGCCCTGCTGCCGCTCACCGATCCCGGCGAATCCACGGCCGGGCTGGGCTGCCACGCCACGCTCGAGCGCCTGAAGAAGAATCCGGCGACGCCCCCTGCCCTCAAGCGCGCGCTGAAGGACGCGAAAACCTAGGCGTCACTCGCCCTGCAGCGTCGCCACTACGCGGCGCACGCCGCCATGCTCGCGGAACTCGCACAGCCAGATGCCCTGCCAGGTGCCGAGCGCCAGGCGGCCGTCGCGCACCGGCAGGCTGAGACTGCTGCCCAGCAGCGCAGCCTTGATGTGGGCCGGCATGTCGTCCGGCCCCTCCAGGGTATGGCGGAAATACGGCGCATTCTCCGGCACGGCCTGGTCCAGCCAGCGCCCGAGGTCGCCGCGCACGTCCGGGTCGGCGTTCTCGTTGAGCGCGAGCGCCGCCGAGGCGTGCTGGATGAAGAGGTGCAGCAGACCGATGCGCACTTTCGCCAGGGGCAGCGCCGCCAGCAGCTCGTCGGTGACCAGGTGCAAGCCGCGCGGCCGGGCCCTGAGCGTAATCGTGTCCTGCCACCACATGGCATTTCCCCCTGTTGAACGGGCCAGAGGATAGGCCGCCACACTGGTCCGGGCTACCGTCCGTCCTTGGGACCGACCAGCCGGTCAGCTAGACTTCAGAAGGGCGACCGGTTGGTCAAAGCGCGAACAATTGTCCGGCAATCCACCCTGGACCCTACCAAGCGGATGCTAGGCTCCGGCCACTCCCCACACCCCTGAGGCCGCCATGCAGCTGAACAAGAAGATCGGAGAACTGGAGCGGGCCCGGGACAACGCGACGACCTACACGGAATGGGAACAGTTGGGCATGGAGCTCGACGCGCTGACCGGTCTCGATCTCTGGAAGCTCGACAACACCTCGCCCGACTACAACTACGAGCTCATCCACGAGCGCCTCGTCTCGCTGCGCAGCCTGCAGCAGCAGGGCAAGACCCGCGAGCTCATGCGCGCCCTGCGCGAAGGCCTGCACCACGATCTCGGCAACATGGGCAACCCGGCCCTCTACTGCCATGCCTACGTCGGCACCAAGCGCCTGATCGAGGACTACGTCAGCCAGGTCTGCGCCGCCCTGAACTATGTCTGTGCCCAGCCCTCCAGCGTGGTGTCCTACGACGAGAAGCTGCGCTTCTTCGAGAACACCTCGCGCTCCTTCGGCCAGCCCTCGCTGATGCTCTCCGGCGGCGCCACCCTCGGCCTCTTCCATATCGGCGTATGCAAGGCGCTGCACGAGCAGGGCCTGCTGCCCAAGGTGATCTCCGGCTCCAGCGCCGGCGCCATCATGGCCGCCATGGTCGGCACGCATACCGACGAGGAGCTGGAGGCCATGTACCACGGCGAGAGCTGGTACAGCGACGCCTGGCGCTGGAAGAGCCCGCTGCGCGGCTTCATGGGCGAAGGCTTCGCCGACCAGAAGCAGCTCGAGACCTTCCTGCGCCGCAATATCGGCGAATACAGCTTCGAGGAAGCCTTCGAGCGCACCGGCCGCCACGTCAACATCACGGTGTCGCCAGTGCACGAACACCAGAAGTCGCGCCTGATGAACGAGCTGACCTCGCCCTACCTGCTGCTGTGGAGCGCGGTGCTGGCCTCCTGCGCCGTGCCCGTGCTGTTCCCGCCGGTAACGCTCACCACCAAGAACGACGATGGCGACTACCTGCCCTACCGGCCGAGCGAACGCTGGGTCGACGGCTCGGTGAAGAGCGACCTGCCGCGCGAACGCCTCATGCACCTGTACAACGTGAACTACTTCATCGCCGTGCAGGTGAACCCGCACATCGTGCCCTTCATGGAAAGCGACAAGCGCCGCCTGGAAAAGCGCTTCATGTCCTGGCCCAAGCGCGCCATCCGCGAGGAACTCAAGTTCCACGGTGCCGGCCTGATGAATTTCCTGCGTACCCAGGTCAGCCACGAGGCGACGCGCCAGCTGCTCGGCCACGCCTACACCATCATGTCGCAACGCTATTACGGCGACGTCACCATCGCGCCGAAACGCTACACGCTGGAGCATTTCCGCCACGTGCTGTCCGAGCCGAACGTGGAACGCTGGGAATGGTTCCGCCTGCAGGGCGAGCGCGCGACCTGGCCCAAGATCGCCATGATCCGCACCCATACGCGCATCAGCGAGACGCTCACCGACAGCATCCTGCTGCTGCACAAGCAGCGCGCCCGCCGGCGCGAGGACCAGCTGCGCGTGGTGGGCGGCAAGTCCGCGGAGCCCCGCTCCACCGGCACCGACTGAGGCCGGCCTCCCGCTCCCGAAAACAAAAAGCGCCGTCACGGCGCTTTTTGTTTTCGGTCCCGGTTCCGTTCGGCTCCCGGCAAGCGCCAACCGGCAGGCCGTTCCGGACACGGCATCGACAAGTTCCGAGCGCCCGATATAGTGGGGCCGTCCAAGGCGCGCCCGCGCCGGCAACGAGCGACGGAAGAGCCCCATGACGCAGATCCAGATCCCCGGCTACACCCTGAGGCGCAAGCTCGGCCAGGGCGGCATGGCGGCGGTGTTCCTGGCGGTGCAGGAGTCCTTCGGGCGCGAGGTGGCGCTGAAGATCATGACGCCGTCGCTGGCCAAGGAGCCCGACTTCGCGGAACGTTTCCTGCGCGAGGCGCGCACCATGGCCAGCCTCTCGCATCCGCACATCATCACGGTCCACGACGTCGGCCAGGCCGGCACCCTCTACTACTACGCCATGGCCGCGCTCACCGGCGGCGACCTCACCTCGCGCATCCGCGGCGGCGGACTCACGCCGCACGAGGCACTGCGCGTCGCGCTGCAGGTGGCCGACGCGCTGGCCTACGCGCACGAGCAAGGCATCGTGCACCGCGACATCAAGCCGGACAACGTGCTCTTCCGCGAGGTCGACGACGCTGCCGTACTCACCGACTTCGGCATCGCCAAGAACCTGAACAACAACCAGAACCAGCTCACCCAGGCCGGCTCCACCGTGGGCACGCCGAAGTACATGAGCCCCGAGCAGGCCCGCGGCCAGCGCCTCGACGGCCGCTCCGACCTCTACAGCCTCGGCATCATGCTCTACGAGATGCTGACCGGCCTGCCGCCCTTCCAGGCGGCCGAAGCCGTGACGCTGGCCATCATGCACTGCCAGGAGCCAGTGCCGCGGTTGCCGGCCGAGCTCGCACGCTTCCAGCCCCTGCTCGACCGCCTGCTCGCCAAGGAGCCCGCACAGCGGCCGGCCGACGGCCGCCTGCTCATGACCGAACTCGACGCCCTGCTCAATCCGCAGCGGCCCGCCGCCGCGCCGCGCCCGGCCACCGGCAATACCGACGCCACACTGGTGGCACCGGCCGTGCGCTCGCCGACACCAACGGCCGTGCGTCCGCCGCCTCCGCCCTACCAGCCCTTCTTCAGCGTCGAGGAGGAGGAAAGCGGCGGCTTCTTCAGCAAGAGCTATGCCCTGCGCGCCGCGTTTTCCTGCGACGACTACGAGGAATTCAAGCAGCAGCTGACGGCGCTGCAGAAGGAGCTGTGGGACTGGCTGGAGAAGCGCAAGCGCAAGGCGCACCGGCTGGATGTCACCGTGCAGGCGCATCCGTGGATACAGGGGCGCGTGCGCGAAGTGATGCTGCGCGCGCGCGGCGAGAATTCGCCGCTCGGCAAGCTGCGCCGAAATTTGCACGGCCGAGGGTTGCCAAACCGGAACTCGCCGGTAATATACGCGGCTCTTGTGGCCACCCCTCTTTCTGGCCACATACGGGTCGTTAGCTCAGTCGGTAGAGCA
>JAJNDL010000067.1 GCA_021156385.1 Moraxellaceae bacterium
GCCCTGCGCGATACGCTGCCGCTGAAGGAGGGCGACCTGCTGCATCACGGCCGCTACGAGCAGGCGAAGACGGCGGTCCGCAACCTGGGCGTGGAGCGCGGCTACTTCGATGCGACGTGGAAGACGCATGCCGTGGCGGTCAATCCCGAGGCACGTACCGCCGACATCGAGCTCGTCTACGACAGTGGCCGCCGCTATCGCTTCGGCAGGGTGCATTTCACCAAGATCGGTGCCGACGAACAGCCGCAGGACCTGCTGCGCCCCGGCCTGCTGCAGAAGTTCCTGACCTTCGAGGAAGGCGAGCCCTACGATGCCGGCGCGCTGATCCGCTTCAACCGGGCCCTGCTGGACTCGCGCTACTTCAGCGAAGTGCGCGTGCAGGTCGAGCGCGACGAGGCCGTGGACTACGCCATCCCCATCGATGTCGCCGTGGCCGGCGAGAAGCCCAACAACATGGACATCGGCATCGGCTATTCCACCGACGTGCGCGCCCGGCTCACCCTCAAGTGGCAGCGCCCGCTGCTCAACGAGAAGGGCCACGGCATCGAGGCCAACACCGAGCTCTCGCCCGTGCGTTCCGCTTTCGATGCCAAGTACACGGTGCCGCTCACCCATCCGCTCGACGACACCCTGCAGTACCTCTACGGCGTCAAGCGCGAGGAAGTGGAAGAAGTGGTGACCTGGAACACCGTGCTCGGCGTGCAGCGGCAGATCAAGTCGCCGGGGGGGTGGCAGCGCATCTTTTCGTTGCGCGGCGTGCGCGACACCACGGAGTTTCCCGTCACCGCGGTCGAGATCAAGAAGGACCTGGTGCTGCCCGGCATCAGCCTGGATCGCCTGCGCAGCCGGGGCGGTGTCGATCCGAACTGGGGTGACCGCCAGTACTACCAGCTCGAGGCAGCCTCCGAGGAACTGCTCTCCGACGCCAGCCTGGTCTCGCTGCGCGCCGGCCTGCGCCTGCTGCGCACCTACGGGGGCCGCCACCAGTTCCTGCTGCGCGGCGATGCCGGCACCATCGCCACCGACAATTTCGAAGACGTGCCGCAATCCATGCGCTTCTTCGCCGGCGGGGACCAGAGCGTCCGCGGCTACGCCTACAAGTCGATCTCGCCGCGCGACGTGAACGGCCTGCCGGTCGGCGCGCGCAACCTGCTCACCGGCAGCGTCGAATACGACTACGAGTTCGTGCCGCGCTGGCGCGTCGCCGTCTTCACCGATGCCGGCAACGCCTTCGACTCCGCCGGCGACCCGGCCAAGGTCGGCTCCGGCATCGGCATCCGCTGGGTGTCGCCGGTGGGGCCGATCCGCCTCGATGTCGCCTGGCCGGTGTCGGAGACGGAGAAGAACCTGCGCATCCACTTCTCCATGGGGCCCAACCTGTGATGTGGCGCCACCATGTCCGTCGCTTCGGTCGCCATACGCTGCGCGTGCTGCTGCTGCTCCTGCTGCTGGCCGTGATCATGCTGGCCGCGCTGCTGACCCTGCTCGGCAGCGAGGCTGGCAGCCGCTGGCTGCTGGACCGCGGCATGGGCATGCAGGACACCCTGACGGCACGCTACCAGGGCGGGACCCTGCTCAGGGGACTGGACCTCGCCGACCTGCGCTTCCACACCAGCCGCACCGACCTGCGGGTGCGCAAGGTGATGGCGCGCTGGTCGCTCTGGCACCTGCTGCGTGGCGAGGTCGTGGTGCACCGGCTGGAGGGGGAGGGCCTGGTGCTGCGCAAGGTGGCGCCGCCCGACGACCGCCGCGGCCTGCCCACCCTGCTGCTGCCACTGCGCCTGACGGTGCGCGAGGCTGCCATCGCTGACCTCAGCTACTGGAGCTACGGTGCCGTGCGCCCGCGCACCCTGCGCCGGCTCGAACTCGCCGGCACCTGGCAGGGCACGCGTGTCGATGCCTCGCGCCTGCATGCCGAGCAGGAGCGGCTGGGCACGCTGGACCTGGCCGGGCGGATCAAGCTGCGCGGGACCTATCCGCTCGAGGCACGCGGCCGGTTCGACTACCTCGGTTTCCGCCAGCAGGGCTGGCAGCCGCTGGCGGTGGAGCTGGATGGCGAGGTCGAGCACCTGCAGATCGGGCTGGAGTCCTCTGGGCCGCTGACGGCCTCGGCGCGGGGACGTATCCGGCCGTTGCTGCCCGAGCTTCCCTACGAGGCCAGCATGGAGTGGCGGGCCGTGGCCATTCCCTGGTGGTCTGACCAGCAGCTGAGGACCGGGGGCGGGCATTTCCGTGTCGCCGGCGATCGCCAGGGCCTGGGCGGCAGGGGCGTCATCCAGCTCGCCGGGCGCAACGTACCGGCCGGACAGTACGATTTTAAAGGTACGACCAATTGGCAGGGGGCGCGGATAGAGTCATTGCTATTCAATGGCTTGGGCGGCAAAGCTCAGGTCAAGGGCTCGGTAGGCTGGCGGGGTGGTGTCTCCTGGGACGTCAGCGGCAAGACCCAGCAGATCGATCCTTCCCGGCACTGGAAAGTGGTGACACGACAATTGGTCCCACCACTTACCGGCGATATCGCCACGAAAGGTCATACCAAAAAAGGCGATGTCGCCATTGCGGCGCAACTGCGGCTGGCCGGTGGCGAACGCTGGGACATCGAGCAGTCCGGGGCTGCCTGGCCCTGGAACTTCGACTCGCCGCAGAAGCTCTCCGCCCGCTGGACCAACGTGCGCCGGCAGATCGGCGGGCAGACCTTCTTCAGTGCCGAAGGTGCGCTCGATGGCGAGGGTTCGCGCCGTGACTACTGGCTACTGGCCGACGCCGACCTCGCCGGCTCGCGCCTGCCGCCGGGACACTGGTCGGCCGAGCTGGGCGGTTCGCGGCGGCAGGCCGGAAGTGCCCACATCGAATACCGCGGGGGCAGCGGCGGGCTGGTTTTCGACGGGACCCTGGCCCTGGCCAATCCGCTGCAGTGGGAAGGCCTGCTGACGCTGGAGGATTTCCAGACGGCCTGGCTGTCGCCGGCCTGGCCCGGACGCTTCTCCGGCCAGCTGGAAGGCAGCGGCCAGTGGGACGCCCGGGTGCGCGACATGCAATGGCAGGCTGCCCACATCGAGGGCGAGTTGCGCGGCCAGCCTTTCCAGCTCGACGGCCCCTTCGACCTGGCGCTGCCGGCCGGCGACTGGCCGGAGTTGCGCAGCCCGGGCCTGACCGTGCAGTGGGGGCGCAACCAGGCCATCGTCATGGGCGGCCTGCAAAACGAGCGCTGGGACCTGGCGGCCCAGGTCGACCTCGGCGACCTGCAGCCGCTCCTGCCGGGCTGGCGGGGCAAGGTCCGGGGCGAGCTGGCGCTGCAGGGAGCGGAGCGCCGTCCGGACCTCCAGGCCCGGCTGAGCGGCGAGGGCATCGGCCGGGGCGGCTGGAGCGCCCGCAACGCGCAGCTCTCGGCCGGCCTGCAGGCGCTGGGGGACGCCCAGAGCCAGGCCAGCCTGGAGCTGACGGGGCTGACATCGGCCTCCGGGGAGGATTGGGGCCGGCTCCGCCTGGACCTCGGCGGCACCCGCGAGGCGCATGGCCTGCAATGGCTGCTGGAGGGGGAGCGGCTCGGCAGCCAGGGCAGCCTGGCGGGCGACTTCGCCGGCACGGACTGGAGCGGCCGCATGGAGTCCGGGCGGGTCACCCTGGGCGACATGGAGTGGCAGCTCGGCGAACCGTTTGCCGTGGCCTGGCAGCAGTCCGCGCGCCAGCTGCGCCTGTCGCCGCATTGCTGGCTGAGCTTCGGCGCCCGCCTGTGCAACGAGGACGAGATGCTGCTCGGGCCGCAGGGACGCGTACAGCTCAGCCTGGCCGGACTCGACCTGCTGCAGTTGCGCGAGCTGATGCCGGAGGGCCTGGAAATCGCCGGGCAGGTCAACGGACAGGCCCGGGGCCAGTGGCAGCGGGGCGAAGCGCCTTCCCTCAGGGCGACGCTGGCGGCGCAGCAGGGAGAGTTCCGCCTGGCCCGCGAAGGCGGCCAGCCGCCGCTGGTGCTGGGCTACGACCGCATCGGGCTCGATGCCGATGCCGGCGCGCGCAGCGTCCGGCTGCAGCTGGGGCTCGACTCGCGCGAGATGGGGCAGGGCCGCGTCGATGCCCGCCTCGACCCCTATCTGGAGGGCAAGCCCCTGCAGGGGCGGCTCGACCTGGCGGGCCTGCGCATCGAAGTGCTGCAGCCTTTCTTTCCGGCGCTCACCACGCTGGCCGGCGAGGTCAGCGCCCGCGGCGATCTTTCCGGCCGGCTGGGCCGGCCCGATTTCCGCGGCGAGGTGACGGTGAGCAACGGCCAGATGGCCTTCCAGCGCCTGCCGCTGCAGATCCAGGACATCGAGGCCACGCTCGGCATCACCGGCCAGCAGGCCGTCATCCGCGGCAGCATGCGCAGTGGCGAAGGCGGCGCCACGCTGGAGGGCAGCGCTGACTGGAGCGCGGTGCCGCAGCTCGATCTCGCGCTGAAGGGCAGCCGCTTCCGGCTCAGCCAGCCGCCCGAGCTGCTGGCCGAGGTCGATCCCGACCTGCGCCTGCGCATCGTGCAGAAGCGTGCCGACCTGACCGGCACCATCCGCGTACCCACGGGGCGGCTCAATCTGAAGCCGCTGACGGCGCGCGCCGTGCCGCTGTCGCCGGACATCCGCGTGGTCAGCGCCGCCGACCGGGAGAGCCTGCTGGTCACCGGCAACGTCGCCGACTGGGACGTCAACGCCGACATCCAGCTGCTGCTCGGCAACGACGTGTATTTCCATGGCTACGGCGTCAACGGCCAGCTGCTCGGCGGCCTGCGCCTGCGCCAGCAGGGCAGGCGCGGCCTGGAGGCGCACGGCGACGTCGAGCTCGGCAAGGAGGCGCGCTACGACGCCTATGGCCAGCGCCTGGAGATCCGCCGCGGCCGCCTGATCTTCGCCGGCAACCTCTCCCAGCCGGGACTGGACGTGGAGGCCATCCGCGAGGTCGACAACAAGGTGGTGGGGGTGCGCGTGCAGGGCCGTGCCAACGCCCCGGAGGCGACGCTCTTCGCGGACGAGTCCATGTCCCAGGAGGAGATCGTGTCCTATCTCGTGCTGGGCCGCCCGCTGGATGCCACCGGCCGTCCCGAGACCGGCGCCGGCAACATGACCGCAGCCGCGGCCGCCATCAAGCTCGGGGCCACCGGCGGTGCCGGGCTCACCAGCCGTGTCGGGGAAACCTTCGGCATCAGCGATTTCGCCGTGGATGCGGAGGGCAGCGGCGACGACACCCAGTTCACCGTCTCCGGCTACATCAGCCCCAAGCTCTACCTGCGCTACGGCGTCGGCATCTTCACGCCGGTCAACACCGCCACCGTCCGCTACAAGATCAATTCGCGGCTTTATCTGGAAGCCGTGTCCTCGCTGGAAAGCGCCATCGACCTTTTCTACAACCTGCGCTTCTAGGGGCCTGCTGCGCTGCCGGACGGACGGCAGCGGGGGTGACATCTGTCACGTTGAGGCTGCCGCGCCGCCGTCGCTATAGTCGAGCAAGGCAGCCGGGGAATCCGGCGCCCGTCATTCCCAAAACAACAAGACACAGGGAATCACCATGCTGCGCGCCCTTGCCACCAGCTTCATCTTTTTCCTGACCGTTCTGCTCGCCGCCTGCGGGGGCGACGATTCCGGCACCGCCATGGGTTCACCGGGGCCGACGGCCACGGCGCAGGGCAATGTGGTCAAGGGCCTGGTCCGCAACGGCGTGGTCAGGGCGCTACGCTGGCAGAGCGATGCCTATGTCGAGGTCGTGTCGGCGCGCACCGGCGCCGACGGCAGCTTCACCCTGACGATTCCCGCTCCCGTCCCCGGCGAGGTGCTGCGCCTTGAGCTCGACGTCGCCGGCGACGGCAGCACCCGGATGCAGTGCGACGTCGCCGACTGCGGCTTCGCCACCCGCGGCGAATGGGGCGTGCTGGACAGCGGCCTCGGTCTCGCCAGCTGGGCGAGCGTGGCCGAAGACGGCAGCGTCACCGTCATGCCCATGACCCCGGTCAGCACGCTGCTCGTGCGCTATGCCGAGAGCCTCGGCGGCGGCCACCTGACGGCCACCGGCGTGGCGGCAGCGCGGCAGCGCATTGCGGCCATGTTCGGACTTTCCCAGGCCGACCTGCTGGTCCGCCCCGGCAGCATCGTCGACGCCACCTGGATGAGCGGCGCCACGCCGCAGGCCGTCAAGCTCTCGCTGCTCTCGGCGGCCTTCGCCGAGCTGGCCGACCGCAACGGCACCAGCATCGACAGCGTCATCGATGCCTACGCCACCGCCTTCACCGACAACAGCGGCCACCTGGTCCAGGACGGCGCGGCGCAGTCGCTGGGCGAACTGTTCCGCAGCCTGGAGGCCGTGCTGGCCACCGGCGCCGACCCCACCGCCGTGCAGGGCTGGATGACGGACTGGGCTGACGCCGTACTCGCCAGCCTGCAGGTCGGACGCTTGAACACCGTGACCTGTGCCGGCACCTGTCCAGCCTTCGACAGCAACGATCTCCTCGCTGCGCTGGGTACGGGGGCGGATACGCTGGGCGGCGACCTGCTGCTCGTCATGCAGCAGAAGGGCGCCGACACCCTGGAGCAGCTCGTGGCCAACGAGCTTGCCAAGTACGGCTGGCTGATCTCGGCCGATTCCGCGGCAGTGGCCGAGGTGGCCCTGCAGATTGTGGAGTTCGGGCTTTCCGCCTCGCTGATGACACCGCCGGCGCCGGCCAACGGCCTGACGCCGACGCTGCAGTCGGGCGT
>JAJNDL010000068.1 GCA_021156385.1 Moraxellaceae bacterium
GCTTGCTCTGCCACTGAAGCTGAAAGCCGCACTAACGAAATCGCCGGCGTCCGATAGGAATGCGAGACGCTTCGATTTTATGCAGGTCGGCCTTGGCGGGCGACGCCGCCTCCCGGACCAGTCCCGCAATATGTGCCGTCGAATAGCTCGGACGTCTGCAAATTCGCTCGCATCACGCTCCGCCACGCAACGCCTGTAAAAAGAATTCCCGCCTTCACCCGCGCTGCGTCCGCCCCTCCCAAACCCCAACACTTTTTTCCTGCCCGCAACACAACTTTTCGCCCCTGTAACGAGGAGCGCCTGCTGCGTCGCTATGTTTCCTTGGCAAAGGCATACAGGAGCCGCGCTCATGAAAAGAATTCCATTCCCGGAGGGGTGGCTGGCGGCCTGGCTGACTGTGTGTCTGACGGTCCTGCTGCTGGCGACGCTGCCGGCCACGGCTCGGGCAGGCCTCTGGGACGGCCTGCAACGCCTGCGCCCTGCGGACAACGATGCGAGCCAGACCGTCACCTATACGCCGCCGGGCTGGCCGACTCCGCTGAATGGCGACCTCTACCTGCCGCCCGACAGCGCCGCGCTCGCGGCCATGCGGCCCGTGGTCCTGCTGCTGCACGGTGGCGCCTGGCGGCGCGGCGACAAGCGCAGCCAGAAAGCGCTGGCGCTGGCGCTGGCCGGCCACGGCTACGCGGCACTGGCCATCAATTTCCGGCAGGCGCCGGCGGCACGCCATCCGGCGCAACTGGAAGACATGCGCCAGGCGCTGCGCTGGCTGCGCGACCATGCCGAGGAGTACCGGCTCGACATCACGCGCATCGCGGCCTGGGGCTATTCCAGCGGCGGCCATCTCGCCGCGCTGCTCGCGGTGCAGCCGGATTCCGACTTGCCGCGGGTGCGCGTGGTGGTGGCGGGCGGCGCACCGCTGGACCTGCGCGATCCCGCCGGTTTCGATCCGGTTGCCGTGCAGGCGCTGCTCGGCGGCACCTCGCGCCAGGTGCCCGCGCTCTACGCGCAGGCGTCGCCGATGGCGCAGGTGCGTGCGGGATTGCCGGCTTTTTTCCTCTACCACGGCACGGCCGACGAGCTGGTGCCGCCGGCGCTGGCGGAGCGCTTCGCCAGCGTGCTGGCGGAGGCCGGCGTGCCGGTCGAGCTGGTCTGGCTGGAGGGCCTGACGCATGCCGGTGCGGCCGCCTCCGCGCAGGCACGGCCGCTGGCGCTGGATTTCCTCGACCATCACTTCGGCCTGCTGCGGGAAGCGCCGACCCTGCAGACGCGCGGCGACACGCCGTCGCACATGATCCGCATGTCCTTCCCGCTCCCGCGCGACAACGCCGCCATGCCGCTGCCCGGCATCCGGCCGCAGGCCGAGACGGAGCCGCCGGCCGATGGGGTCGCCCCGCACTAGCGGCGCCGCGGCCGGCAGTGGCGCCGCAGCGGGTGATTGCCTCTTGCCCTGCCGCGCGCGCCGGAGAATCATCGGCGCCTCGTCTTCACCGCCAGGCCCCGGGGAGCCATCGCATGCGCAGCGGCCGTCATTTCCGTTCGAGGTTTTCCGGCGTGCCGCTACTGCGGGGGCGGCCATGAACCTGCAGGCGCTGCCCGCGCTCGGCATCGGTGTCAGCCTCAGCCTGTCGTCGCAGCCCGATCCGGTGGAGCTCGTGCGGCGGGCGGGCGGGCCCCGGTTCGTGGAGTACGCGGGGCTGGCCGAGGTCGACAGCGTGAGCGCGGAAGTCGCGCGCATCCGCGCCGCCGGCGTGCCCGTGCTCTTCCATCCGTCCTACATCAACTTCTGCGGCTCCTTCGCCAACAGCGCGGCCTGGCTCGCCGCCACCGCCGAGCACGTGCGCGCCGTCGCCTCGCCCTGGTTCGCGCAGGACTGCGCCTACTGCTTCTGGGAACAGGGCCCGTCGTATTCCACGCAGCTCGGCTACTTCGTGCCGCCCATCCTCAACGAGGCCTCGCTGCAGCTCGCCGTGCAGCGCGTGCGCGAGGTGCAGGCCGCGGTGCCGGTGCCGGTGGCGGTGGAGCCGCCGCCCATGGCCTTCGCCGTCGGCGGCATGCCGCTCTTCGAGTTCTTCGGTCGCCTGGCGCGCCAGACCGGCTGCGCGCTGCTGCTCGACATGGGCCATCTCGTCTCCTGGGAGATGGCGACCGGCCGCCGCGTGCTCGACGCCATCGCCGAGCTGCCGGTCGAGAACGTCGTCGAGCTGCACATCGCCGGCGGCCGCCTGCGCCAGGCCGACGACGGCCCGGTCTACATGGACATGCACGAGGCGCCGGTGCTGCCGGAAACCTGGCGCATGCTCGACGATCTCCTGCCGCGCCTGCCGGCGGTGAAGGCGCTCTGCTACGAATGCGAGGGGCTGGGAGAGGAAGCGGTGCTGGCCGTGCTCGCGCAGCTGCGCGAAAAGGTGCGGCTACTGAGCGGGAGCGCTGCGCTGAAAGCCGCCGCGGGTGGCGCGCCATGAGCTTCGCCGACCAGGAGCAGGCGCTGCTCGACCTGGTGTTCGACCGCGAGCTGCGCGCCGCGTTCCGTCGCGACGGCGTCGCCGCGCTCGCGCGCTACGGGCTCTCCGCCGGCGAACTCGCCGACTTCGCCACCGTTCGCCCCGGCGCGCTGGAGATGGATGCCGCGGCGCGCGTGAACTTCATTCTCGCGCAGTACTGCCGGCAGTTCCCGCTCACTTTTGTGCTCGCCTCGTCGTTGCCGCCCGGCCTCGACCTGCTGCGCCGCCATGTCGACGCCGCGCTCATGCGCGTGGCGCCGGCAGAGCGCCTCGGCGCCTTCGGCATCGCACTGCGCGACGGCATCGCCGCCGCCGGCCTTGCCGATGCGCGCGAGCAGGCGCTGGTGATGAGCATCGTCGAGGCCGAGCTCGGCATGGCCTGGACGGCGCAGCTGGCGCGCCAGTCGACGCCTGCGGCCGCCGCCACCTCCGGTGGCGAGCCGCCCCCCGGCTGGCTGCAGCTGCCGCTGACCATCGCGCCGCTGACCAGCGCCGCCGTATTGCCGCGGCCCTATGCCGAACTGAAGGCGGAGCTCTGTCCTTGCACCGGTGCCGAGCTCTGGCGCCGGCTCGGCCGCGAGCCGCTGACGCCGGAGCGGCGCCGCGCCGTGCTCGGCCGGCGCGACCTGCGCCTGCTGGTGGCGCGTGCCGCCGTGGTGCGGCCGTCGCCTTGCGAGCCGGAGATTGAGCACGTGACGGTGGAGCTGGGCGAGGGCTTCGCGCGCCTGCTGCCGCACGTCGACGGCCGCCACAGCGTCGCCACGCTACTGGCGCAACTGCGCACCGCGGGTGCCGATGAGCTGCTGCTGGACGGCGTCACCTCCGGATTCCGGCGGCTCTGGGAGCAGGGCATGCTGCAGGCCGCCCTGGCCTGAAAGTCGCGGCCTCGGGCAGGCGCCTGATCAATCAGCAACACAATTCGCCTGACCCAGATATTGAAGTCGTCGCGGCCGCCGCTAATGCTTCCTGCAGTGAATGACTCACCCTCACTCATCCCACTCACCCCGCGACGGAGTCGATGCCATGACACGGATGTCCCTGCTCTTCCAGCGCCTCGCCCTATTGCTCGTCTTCCTCATTGCCGTTCCGGCGCCGGCCAGCGCCGCCTTCTGGGACAGCTACCGCAGCGAAACCCTGGCCTTCACGCCCGCCGACTGGCCGGCCAAGCTGGAGGGCGACCTCTTCGTGCCCAAGGACAAGAAGAAGGGACCCTATCCGGTGGTGGTGCTGGTGCACGGCGGCGCCTGGAACAAGGGCGACAAGAAGACCATGAACAAGGCCGGCCGCGCGCTGGCCGAGAAGGGCTATGCCGCCTTTGCCGTGAACTACCGCCTGGCGCCGCAGCACCAGTACCCGGCGCAGCTCGACGACATGCTGCAGGCACTGCGCTGGCTCAAGCAGAACGCGCCGCACTACGGGCTCGACGCCAACCGCGTCGCGCTCTGGGGCTATTCCGCCGGCGGCCACCTGGCCGCGCTGGTCGGCGTGCAGCCCATCACCACCGACATCCCGCCGATCAAGGTCGTCATCGCCGGTGGCGCGCCGGCCGACCTGCGCACCTCCGATGCGCCCTCGGTACGCGCCTTCCTCGGCGGTACCCGCCAGGACAAGGCCGCGGTCTACAGCGATGCCTCGCCCATCACCCATGTGCAGTCGGGCCTGCCGGCCTTCTTCCTCTACCACGGCGGCCGCGACGAGCTGGTCGAACCCAGCCAGTCGGAGCGTTTCGCCGCGGCGCTGAAGGAGGAGGGGGTGCCGGTGCAGTTCGTGAAGATCGACGGCAAGGACCACCGCCAGGCCGCCTCCGCCGTGAAGCGCTACCTGCCGGACATGATGGGATTCCTGGAGAAATACCTGGGGCCTGCGGCCCGCCAGTAAGCTGGAGGTCTCGTTCGTCAGTTGCAGGGAAAACGGCTGAAAATGAGCGCCGGATCGCGTCCGGCGCTTAATTCCTCTGTGGTAGAGTCGGCGCAATTCCCCGGAGATTTCCATGGCCGACTCCACCCCGACCGGCGACCTGGATCAGGAGCTTTTCTGGCGCCTGATCGAGATCAGCACGGCACTCTCCAGCGAGCGCAACACCTCGCGCCTGTTCGAGCGCATCCTCGATGCCGCCCAGGACATCACCTGCGCCGACGGCGGCACGCTCTACCTGATCAAGGAGCGCGAGGAGGGCAGGCCGGTCCTGGAGTTCGAGATCCTGCGCAACGATTCGCTGGGCCTCATGCTGGGCGGCACCTCCGGCAATCCGGTCGAGCTGCCGCCGCTGCCGCTCTACCGCGAGGACGGCACGCCCAACCACAGCAACATCGCCACCCACACCGCGCTGACGCGGAAGATGGAGAACATCGAGGACGCCTACTTTGCCGAGCATCTCGACTTCTCCGGCACCAAGGCCTTCGACGCCCGCTCCGGCTACCGCTCCAAGTCCTTCCTCACGGTGCCCCTCTGCAACCACGCCGACGAGATCATCGGCGTACTGCAGCTGCTCAATGCCAAGGACGCGAAAACCGGCGAGGTGATTCCCTTCTCGAAGCGCCTCGAGCCCATCGTCGCCGCGCTCGCCTCCAGCGCCGCCATCGCGCTCGACAACCAGATCCTGCTGCAGGACCACAAGGACCTGCTCGACGCCTTCATCAAGGTCATCGCCCAGGCCATCGACGCCAAGAGCGCGCATACCAGCGCGCACTGCCAGCGCGTGCCGGCGCTCACCGAGATGCTGGCCGAGGCCGCCTGCGAGGCGCAGGAAGGCCCGCTCCGCGAATTCGACCTCGACGAGTCCGACTGGTACGAGCTGCACGTTGCCTCCTGGCTGCACGACTGCGGCAAGCTCGCCACGCCCGACTCGGTGCTGGACAAGGCCACCAAGCTGCACCTGATGCTGGACGGCATCGACGCCGTGAAGACGCGCTTCACCGCCGCCATGGCGCAGCTCGAGCTGCGCTTCCTGCGCCAGATCGCCACGCAGCCGGAACAGGCCGATGCGCTGAAAGCGGTGATGGACCAGGAGCTGGCCATGCTGCGCGACGATTGCCTCTTCATCGAGAAGGCCAACGTCGGTGGCGAGTTTATGAAGCCGGAAGACCAGACGCGCGTGAAGCAGATCGCCGAGCGCAAGTGGCTCGACCACCTCGGCCAGGAGCAGAAGATGCTCACCGAAGCGGAAGTGAAGTACCTCTGCATCGAGCGCGGCACGCTCTCCTTCGAAGAGCGCCAGAAGATCAACGACCACATGAAGGTGACGATCCAGATGCTGGAGTCGCTGCCTTTCCCCAAGAACCTGAAGCGCGTGCCCGAGTACGCCGGCGGCCACCACGAGAAGATGGACGGCACCGGCTTCCCACGCGGCCTGAAGCGCGAGCAGATGTCCTGGCCGGCGCGCATGATGGCCATCGCCGACATCTTCGAGGCACTGACCTCGAGCGACCGGCCGTACAAGCCGCCGATGAAAATTTCGCAGTCGCTCTCCATCCTGCAGAAGATGAAGCAGCAGAACCATATCGATCCCGACCTCTACGAGCTCTTCGTGAAGTCGCGCGTGTGGGAGAAATATGCGCGGGTGCATCTCAGGCCGGAGCAGCTTGATGTTGAGGATGCGACGGCTTATCTCTGAAGTGGGGTTTTGCTTAGATAGGCCTGTGGTGGGCGCTATGGCGCTGGCGTAGGTGGGCTACTGCGGTAGTGGATTTGCTTGTTGGCACAGGCGGTGCGCCTCGCCCGCGGGGCCTCACTTTCTTTTGCTTCGCCAAAAGAAAGTAAGCAAAGAAAAGGCGATGACGCCGTTTGAGGAGACTGCGGTGGGGATGAGGCAAAAGGCTTCGGGGGCCTTTCTGGCCCAGGCTTTAAATGCCTCTCTCCGAGGCCGACATGGGTGCGTTGTCAGCGGTGAAGAAGGAACCACGCCGCAACCTGCAAAAAACTTTCGCCAACAAAAGCTGTCGCTACCCGAAAAGCCTTCAATGCCCTGTCGCCGGCCTCGCAGCGGGTTATTCAAGGCCCGGGCCAGAAAGGGAGCCGAAGCTCCAGGCTTCGGTCCAGCCCGCGCGCGCAGCCAGCGCCGTCATCGCCTTTTCTTTGCTTACTTTCTTTTGGCGAAGCAAAAGAAAGTGAGGCCCCGCGGGCGAGGCGCACCGCCTGTCCCTACCGCAGCAGCCCACCTCAACTAGCGCCCTAACGCCCATCCCGCCGACACAGGCCCGGCCACCTGGGCAGGCAGCTCCATCCCGCTAGGCCTTCATCCGGCGCCGCAAGCCGCCGCGCTCGTGGCGGAGCAGCTCCTCAAGCTTGCCGCGCAGCCACCGGTTGGCCGGATCATTCTCGCGGCTTTCATGCCAGTACAGGTAGACATCCATGGGCGGCAGCTCGACCGGCATCTCCACGAGCACATTGCCGAGCCCGGTGTTGGCGAGCGCTGCATAGCGCGCCGGCATGGTGAGCAGGAAATCCGTGCCTTCGACGACGCGGCAGGCGGCAAAGTAATGCTGGCAGCGCAGCACGACGTGGCGCTCGTGGCCGAGCCGCGCAAGCTCCAGGTCCTCGAAGCCGGGGCCGCGCCGGCGCGAGGAGACGAGCAGGTGGCTGGCGGCGAGATAGTCCGGCAGCGAGATCTTCCCGCGCTTC
>JAJNDL010000446.1 GCA_021156385.1 Moraxellaceae bacterium
CCGGTGACCCTGAAGCTCACCGGCAGCGTCGGCCAGTCCTTCGGCGTGTGGAATGCCGGCGGCCTGCACATGTACCTCGAAGGCGATGCCAACGACTACGTCGGCAAGGGCATGGCCGGCGGCAAGCTGGTCATCACTCCGCCCAAGGGGTCGCCGTTCAAGTCGCAGGAGACCGCCATCATCGGCAATACGTGCCTGTACGGCGCTACCGGTGGTGAGCTGTATGCGGCCGGTACGGCCGGCGAGCGTTTCGCCGTGCGCAATTCCGGCTGCCATGCCGTAATCGAGGGCGCCGGTGACCACTGCTGCGAGTACATGACGGGTGGCCTCGTGACGGTGCTTGGCAAGACCGGACTCAATTTCGGTGCCGGCATGACGGGCGGTTTTGCCTACGTGCTCGATCTCGACAATGACTTCTTCGATCGCGTGAATCACGAGCTGATCGAGCTGCACCGCATCAGCACGGAATCCATGGAAGCGCACCGCCATCACCTGCGCGAGGTGATTGCCGAGTACGTCCAGGAGACCGGCAGTGCCTGGGGCGACGAGATACTCAGGAAGTTCGACGAATACCTGCGCAAGTTCTGGCTGGTGAAGCCGAAGGCAGCCAACATCAAGGAACTGCTGAACAACACCCGCAAGAACCCGATGTAAGGCCAGTAGCAATATGTGAGGACCGCCGTGGAACCGCGGCGGATTTCCCCAGCGTTATTTTGAGGCAGAGGCAAATGGCAGAACGCCTGAACAACGATTTCCAGTTTCTCGATGTGCCGCGTCAGGATCCCGCCAAGAAGGAAATCGACCAGCGCACCACGACCTTCGTGGAAATCTATCATCCGTTCGAGAAGGAAGAGGTCCAGCACCAGGCGCATCGCTGCTTGGGCTGCGGCAACCCGTACTGCGAATGGAAGTGCCCGGTCCACAACTACATTCCGAACTGGCTGAAGCTGATCTCGGAAGGCAACCTGTTCCAGGCCGCCGAGCTCTGCCACCAGACCAACACGCTGCCGGAAGTCTGTGGCCGTGTTTGCCCGCAGGACCGCCTCTGCGAAGGTGCCTGCACGCTGAACGACGGCTTCGGCGCCGTCACCATCGGCAACACCGAGAAGTACATCGTCGACACCGCCTTTGCCATGGGCTGGCGTCCCGACATGACCCAGGTGAAGTGGACGGACAAGAAGGTCGCCATCATCGGCGCCGGTCCGGCCGGCCTCGGCTGTGCCGACGTTCTGGTGCGCAACGGCGTCAAGCCGGTGGTCTTCGACAAGTATCCGGAAATCGGTGGCCTGCTCACCTTCGGCATTCCCGAATTCAAGATGGAAAAGACGGTGATGTCCCGCCGCCGTGAAATCTTCGAAGGCATGGGCATCGAATTCCGCCTCAACACGGAAGTCGGCAAGGACATCACTTTCCAGCATGAACCGCTGCCTCGGCTTCGAAAAGAACCCGGCCGACTACGTCAGCATGCAGGGCAAGCGCGTGGTGGTGCTGGGCGGCGGGGATACCGCCATGGACTGCAACCGCACGTCCATCCGCCAGGGAGCCGAGTCGGTGACCTGTGCCTATCGCCGCGACGAAGAAAACATGCCGGGCTCGCGTCGCGAGGTGAAGAATGCGCGCGAGGAAGGTGTGGAGTTCCTCTTCAACCGTCAGCCCGTGGCCATCATCGGCGACGAGAAGGGGGGCGTGACCGGCGTGAAGGTGGTCGAGACCCGTCTCGGCGAGCCGGATGCCCGCGGTCGTCGTTCGCCGGAGCCTGTCCCCGGCTCCGAGCAGGTGCTGCCGGCGGATGCGGTGATCCTGGCCTTCGGCTTCCGTCCGAGCCCGGCGTCATGGTTCGATCAGTTCGCCATCAAGACGGACAACAGCGGTCGCGTGGTGGCTGCCGAGGCACAGGAGTACAAGTTCCAGACAGCCAATCCCAAGGTCTTTGCCGGGGGCGACATGGTGCGCGGCTCCGACCTCGTGGTGACGGCGATCTGGGAAGGTCGACAGGCTGCAGGCGGCATCCTCGACTTTCTCGAGCTTTGAGCGCAATGCCCCATTGAGCTCGGGGAGACTTCTTCTCTAATCTGAACAGCCCGCTGAAGCGGGCTTTTTATTGGCGCACGGAATTCGTTGATTGCAGGAGGGTGTATGCGGCACCTGATCATCATGCTGTGCCTGGCCCTGCCGCTGCTGCTGGCAGGCTGTGCCAACAGACTCTTCTTTTACCCCGACCGCCACGATTACCAGGCGTACCGTACGCCGAAGACCCCGCATGAAGACGTGTGGCTGCCAACGAAAGGCGGGCAGAAATTGCACGGCTGGTTCCTGAAGGCACAGGGCGAGCCCAAGGCAACGGTCGTCTACTTGCACGGCAACGCGCAGAACCTGACTTCCCATGTGTGGTACGTGGACTGGCTGCCTGCAGCTGGCTACAACGTCCTCATCGTCGACTACCGGGGCTACGGCCTGTCGCCCGGTCGGCCGACACGCGGGCGCATCTTCGAGGACGCCCGTGCTGCCTGGGACTATGCGCGTACACGCCAGGACGTGGATCCCGGGAAAATGATCCTCTTCGGGCAGAGCCTGGGCGGTGCTACGGCCCTCAGCCTCGCCGGGCGCGAAAAGCTGCCGGGCCTGCGTGCCGTAGTGGCGGATTCCGCCTTCAGCGGCTTCGGCACCATCGGCCGCGAGAAAATCCTCGGGATACCGGTGGCGGGTTATGTGCTCTGGCCGTTCAGTCCGCTGATCATCAGCGGCGAACTCAGTCCGGCTCCCGTGGTAGATCGCATTGCCCCGGTGCCGTTGCTGCTGATCCATGGCGACAAGGATGGCGTCGTACCGCCCACCCACAGTGACCGCCTCTTCGCCAGGGCCGGCACGCCCAAGCTGCTGTGGACCATGGAGGGAGGCGGACATACCGAGGCGTTCGGACGCTTTCGCGGAACAGCGGCGCCACGCCTGCTGAAGTTCTTCGACTATGCCCTGAACAACAATCCGCAGCAGCTCGACCCG
>JAJNDL010000069.1 GCA_021156385.1 Moraxellaceae bacterium
AGCGAGTCATTTTGCGCTCAACCGGGAAAGGCAGACTCACTGACCGCCCTGCAAAAACTCCAGCCGCTGCTTTGCCTTGGCATCCCCCTGCGCCGCCGCCTTCAGGTACCACTGCACCGCTTTCCCTACATTGCGCTCTACCCCATACCCGGCCTCGTACATCACGCCGAGATTGGTCTGCGCCTTCACATTGCCGCGTTCGGCGGCGAGCTCGAACCAGCGCAAGGCATCGACATAGTCCGGCGGGCTGGCCAATACGCTGAGGTTGGCGAGCATCATCTGCGAACCGGTGCTGCCCTGCTCCGCGGCCCTCATGTACCACTTGCGCGCCTCCGCGATATCCACCGGCACGCCGTCTCCCTCGCGGTAGAGGTTGGCCAGGTTCACCTGCGCGTGCTCATTGCCCGCCTGGGCCGACTGGCGATACCAGCGGATAGCCTGTGCAATGTCCCTGGTTGTGCCGAGCCCGTGCTGGTACAGCCAGCCGAGGTTCGATGCCGCCATCGCGTTGCCTTGCGTTGCCGCGCCCAGTTGCAGCTCGAATGCCTTGCCGTAATCGAGCGGCACGCCGCGGCCTTCGTAATAGCGGTTGGCGAGATTGTATTGGGCGGTCTCCTCGTTTTGCGCCGCGGCTTTGGCAAGCCACTCCACCGCCTTCGCGTCGTCCTGCATTACGCCCTGGCCTTCGCCATACATGAAGCCCAGCATGGCCTGCGCCTTCGCGAGGCCGTGGTTGGCGGCCCGCGTGAACCAGTCGAGGGCGCGCGCGTCGCTCTGCGCGACACCGAAGCCCTGCTTGTACATCTGGGCGAGCACGTTCTCGGCCTCGGCGTCGCCCTGGATGGCCGCCTTCATGACCCAGCTCGTGGCGGCGCTCGGGCTCCGCGGCACACCGAGGCCATAGGCGTAGAGCAATCCCAGATGCAGTTGCGCGCGGGAATATCCTTTGTCGGCGGCCTGGCGATAGAGCGTCACCGCGCGCGCCGGATCGGCCTTCCCGCCGTTGTCCTGCATCAGGAACAGCGCCATGTTGGCCACGGCGCGCTCGTCACCGGACTGCGCGGCCTTTTCCGCCCAGACCCGCGCCTGTGCGAGGTCCTGGGTCGCGCCCTCGCCCCGCGCATACATCAGGGAAAGGTTGGCCTGCGCCTTGTAGTTGCCCTGCTCGGCCGCCTGGCGATACCACGCGACGGCGCGCGCCAGATCTTTTTCTACCGTGTCGCCGATCTCGTAGCGCCGCCCCATCAGGAACTGCGCATAGGGCCAGCGCTGGTCGGCGGCCTGCTGCAGCCAGTGCATCGCGCGCTCCGGATCCTTGTCGATGCCGATGCCGTAGAGCTGCATCAAGGCCAGATAGGTTTGCGCCGGCGCGTAGCCGCGGTTGGCGGCGCGCTCGAACCACCCCGCCGCCTTGCGGTAATCCTGCAGGCCGGTGTTGGGAATGCCGAACAGCAGACCCATCTTCGTTTCCGCCATCGGCACACCCATCTGCACCTGGGCCACCAGCTCGGCGAGCTGTCGCTTGAACTGCTTCGCCTCGATCTCGCGCTCGAAGACGGAGTCGGGACCATCGGCCGCAAAGCGCTCTTCGCGATCCGTCGCCTGGAACTGGAAGGAGGAGGTCGTGCCTGACATCGCCTGTGCCGCAGGCGCGCAAGCCAGCAGTCCGCTCAGGGCGAGTGCCTGAACGGTTCGCGCCAGCACAGGCACGGCTTTTGGAAAGCAAAAGGAGGAGTGAGCACCGGCCATGGCAAAAGGCATCCCTGGTCCGCGTGTGCATCCTGCTAGCGGAATGCCCTGGCGTCCTGCCGGTGGCGTTGTTCTTTTTGTTCAGGTCAAACCGAACTGTCGGCCCCGAATGTAGCAGCCCCGGTCAGGGGCGGGAATCCGTAAAGACCGCCAACCGGCCTGCTAACCCTGCGGTCGGCACGCATTGAGGCCGCTCCCTGTGCATGGAAGAATCAGCGCCCTTTCGCTCGCCCGGCAATAAGCCCCACACAATAACAAGGACCGTCATGACCTCCCTGCTGCGCCGGTCCCTCCCTTTCCTGTTCGCACTGTCGCTGACCGCCTGCGGCGGTGGCGACGACAGTGCGCCGGCGCCGGCCGGCGATGTCGGCAACTATGCGCCCTATGCCGTCGGCAACCGCTGGCTCTACGAAACCTCCCGGGAATCCCTGCCCGCCGCCCCCGTCGGCGCGCTGACCGAGGTGAGTGCAACCACGCTGCCCGATGACCGCGCGGCGCTGGAGCTGCGCACCCAATCCCTGGAGACCTTGCTGACCAATGCGCAGCTCTATCTCCAGAAGCGACCTGACGCGCTCTATCAGCTGTTCTCGCCGTTCGGGGGGCGCATCATCTCCGGCGTCGACGCCCTGCCCCTGCTGCGCTTCCCGCTGCGCGCCGGCGACAGCTACACCGCGTTCCGCTACGACAACATCGAACTGGGCGTCGACTGGGACGACGACGGCATCAACGAGCGCCACTCGCATCGCCTCGACATCGCCGTCGTCGGCACTGAAAGCGTGACCGTGCCCGCCGGCACGTTCCCCGAAGCCCTGAAGGTGGTGGCGACGCGCACTTTCAGCGAGACGTACTCGCAGGGCGCCAGCTTCAGCACCGTCATCACGACCACGAGCTGGTATGTGCCGGAGGTCGGCGTTGTCAAAGTTCGCACCGAGACCGTCAGTGACGGCGGGCCCGTCACCGTCGATCATCAGGCGCTGGTGAGTTACCGCATCGATGGCGTGCGCAGCGAAAGCGTCGCGCCCACCGTGCAGGGCGTGACGCCGGCACCGGACAGCACCGTCAGCGCCGGCCTCGGCGTCAGCGCACGCGTGACGTTCAGCGAGGAGCTGGACCCGGTCTCCGTGAACGCCACCACGCTCACGATGCAGGACGCCGACGGCAACGCGATACCGGGGAGCGTCGTCTACAGCTCGCGCAAACTGACCTTCATCCCCGCCTACCTCCTGCCGGACGGCACCTATACCGCCACGCTCGCCACCGGCCCGACCGACGTGCTCGGCACGCCGCTCGCCACGCCTTACACCTGGACCTTCACCAAGACCGCGGACACCTCCGACTGCCTCGGGTCATCGAGATTCTGCTAGCCGGCCTGTGCGTGGACGCAGCTGATCAAGCGCCAATAAAAAGCCCCGCAGTGCGGGGCTTTTTATTGCTGTATTGCTCACCGGCTGGTCGCATGGCTTTCGAGCGTCGCCCAGTCCTTCATATGCGGCGAATTGACATCATCCCAGCAGGCGCACGCTGTCGCCATGGCAGGCTCCTCCTCGTCTGGCAGGAGCGCGCTCAACAGCCGCCCGCAGTTCAAGGCACCACCAGCTGCGAGCCGACGCCGCCGTTCGCCGTCCTGACGGCACTCAAAATCAATTGCGGCGTGCTGTACTGGCTGACGACCCAGCTCGACACTTTCCCGTCCGCGGCCACGAAGAAGGCGCCACTCAACTGCTGCAGACCGCTGAGCTGGCCGACCCGCTGCGGTTCAGTGCTGCTCATGTAGCTGGGCCCCCAAGCCCACAGGCTGCCGTCGCTGCGCAGGCCGGCCTGTGCCGTCAGCGATAGCTGCGTAAAGCCGGTGACACTGGTGACCTGCGTGGCATACGAGCGGCTGACGGTATCACCGACGCCGAGCTGGCCGCTGCCGTTGTTGCCCCAGCTCCAGAGACGACCCTGGCTGTCCAGCGCCACCATGCCATCGCCCGCGGCGATATCCACGATATCGGAAAGCTCGGTCATATCAGCCTTCACCACCTTGCCGTAGATGGCGCCGCTGCCGGTACGCCCCAGGACGAAGCTGTCGGTCCCGCGGCTCCACACCTTGCCGTCGTTGTCGAGCACGAGCATCAGGTAGCCGTTGGCGACCACCTTCCTGACATTGCTGAACTGCTGGGTGACCGTGTAACTCACCACGCCCGTGGTGTTGTTCTGGCTGACCGCCACGCCCCAGAGCGTGCCGTCCGGCTTGAGCGCATGCAGTATCGCGGGCGTTCCGTAAAAGTTGGTGACGGTGATTGCGCTGACCCCGGTCAGGCCCGGAATCTGCCGCGGAATGGTGCTGTTGTTGCCCCCCAGCTGCAGGGCGATCTGCTGGCGCATCTCGGCGCTGTAGCTCGTGTTGATGACGAGCTCGGGGTACCACACCGTGCCGTCGTTGCGCAGGTAGATGATGCTGTTGCTATTGGCGGCTACCTGCTTCACCGCGCTGATGAAGGGCTTGGGCGCTTCCGGCCGGCTATAGCTCTGGCCTGCGCTGTAGTCGTAGGACGAGGAAATCTGCCGCGCCAGCCCGTCGCCCCCCAGCAGGAAGGGAAGCGGGCCGTAGTAGTAGTACGCGACCGGGCTGACTGCGAGCCGCGCAGGCTCGTCCAGCGGAGAATAGAGCGTGACTACCTTGCGAGCGGTGCGGGTGACGCCGCTGTTGTGCGGGTCCTGGTAGCTCGCGGTGATCATCAGCAGCGGCTCGGCCGCACTGGCTGCGGCCGTCAGCGTACTGCCCGAGACCACGGCATCCGGATTGTTGCTCGACCACGTCACTACCGCATCGACCAGCGTGGTGTAGGCCGCGCCGTTGGGCAGCTTCTTGTTCCAGATCGCAATCGCCTGCAGTGCATGACTGGCGTCCAGGGCCACGAAGCCGTTGGCGAGTACGCCGGTCTCGAGGCTCAGCCCCGTCAGCGCGGGCTGCGCAAAACGGACTGTGATGTCGGCCGTCGTCACGAGAAGATTGGCCGCGCTGCAGTTGCCCAACCAATAACTCTGGTACTTGCAGGCCTCGATTGTCACGGTGACAGTCTTGTCACTTTCTTGGCCGAAGATGTAGCGGGAGGTCAGTGCCCCGTAGGGATAGGACGCGAACGTAGCGATGCCGGTGTCGCCGCTGGTCCAGCGTACACTGGAGCTGACGTTGGTGCGGGTGCCGTCATCCCAGTTGGCCCAGGCCTGCAGCGTATTCGTCACACCTTCGGCCATCTCGCTCGATCCCACGATCTCCAGGCTGGTCAGCAGGGTCTTGCGCGGATTCAGGTACACCTGCGCGCTGGTGGTCAGTGCCTGGTAACTGGCCTGCACCGCGACGTACCTGCTGATGGAGCGATTGTCCCAGGCCGAGGTCAGGGTGTTGCCGCTGGCCGAGACATAAGCCGCGTCGGCGTCCGACACGCTCAGTGCCACCTCCGGTGTCACCACGGTTTGCGTGCCGTCGTTATTGACGACGTAGGCGGTGCATGCCGCCGGCACCTGGTATTCGATGGAGTACGGGCACTGCAGGACCAGCGACCGCGGCGTCAGCACGAACTCCTTCACCGTGACGACGCGCTCGGTAGTCGTGGTGACGCCGTTGATGGTCTGCACGGCGCGCAGGGTGACGCTCAGGTCCTGCACGGGCTTGTCGACGACAAGATACGTCAGGCCGTCGAAACCGGTGACGATGCTGACGTCGTCCTGGGTGTAGGCATCCGGATCGACCAGGCTCCAGGTTCCGCTGTAATTCTTCAGGGTGCCGCCGGTGGCGTCGTCCAGCTGCATCGTCGTGAAGAGCGGGTAGGAGCCGCGCGCATCGAAGGTGGCGGGCAGGCCGCTCATGTCCACGGTTGCAACATGCGGCTCTTCGTCGAGCGTCAGCGTCACCGCGTCTTGCAGGTGGAGATCGCCGCTCTGGTAGTGCGCGGTCACGGTGAGCGTATGCGACCCCGTGAAGTTCTTGGCCGTGACCACGCCGTTGGCGTCGACACTGGCGAGGCTGTCGTCGCTCACCTCCCAGCGCAGCCCCTTCCCCACGGGAAGTTGCCAGAAATTGTTGCCCGAGATCGTGACCGACAAAGACAAGCTGGACTGCGGGATGAGGTAGGGCGCCGGCGCCGCCACCTCGATCATGGAAGGCTCTACGCTGCCGTAGATGTACAGGTGCGCTCCCACGATGTCGCCCGTGGCCACCGACTGCTCCCAGGATTCGCCGGTGACCGGGTCATAGAAGAACCGTACATCGTCAAAGGCAAGATCGAGCCCGGTGCCGATCTCGAACGTGTCGGTCATGGGGTTCAGGGTGGCCACATCCACGTCGTTCGCGGCCAGGCGCTGCCGGAAATACGGCGAGGTGTGGTCCAGAACCCAGTCGAGGGCGGCCGCGATCCTGGCAGCGTCGAGGTTCACCAGATGCTGCGGCGCATCGAAGAAAACACCCGGATCGCTGTTGCCGAAGAAGGGCTGGTTCGTGCCGAGCCGGACCATCACGAGATGGGTGAGCGGATTGATCTGCGCCCGCGTGGCGCTGCCATCCTTGTAGGCGATGCTGTACAGCGTGGTGGCGTGGTCGTCGGACTCCACACGCAGCAGGAAGGGGCCCGTGAGACCCGTGACATTGAAGGTGTAGCTGCCGTCATCGGTATGCGTGGCCTGGATCTGCCCGCTCGGGATATCCTTCAGCGTGACGATGCCGACGACTCCCGCGCCGGTGGCTGCCACCCCCGACAGGGTCTGGGTGCTGGGGCTCGTGGTACCCCC
>JAJNDL010000070.1 GCA_021156385.1 Moraxellaceae bacterium
GCGCATTATTCGAATCGGCCGGCCAGAGTGTCATTCCCGGCCACGGACAGTTTCTTTGCAAAAGCCGCCAGAATGGGTGAGCGTCAATGACGTTCGTCCCGCTTTTCATCGCGCTCATCTGCGTATTTAACGCAAAACGAACAAAATAGGACGCAGGCACTCGTGCATATGGCACGAACGTACATCAGCTGGCGCGACCTTCGATGAGAAGCTGCAGGCCCGCATGGCAGCAATGGTGGGTCCGGCCGGCCTGGAACTAGGACATCCGCCCCACTTCCAGGCCGGCCTTGGCTGCGTCGAAGGCGCCTACTTGCTCTTGTGCTCGTAGACGCCCGACCAGCCCGCCGTCATCTCCGGGCTCCGGCCGAGCTCGTCGATGCGCTCCAGGAAGACACGATAGAGCTGGCGCTGCGGGTCGTCGGCCAGCAGTTCGCGCAGCAGGCGCTCGGCAGCCTCCCACTCCTGCGCGAAATAGTGGCCGATGGCGCGGTTGTAGGTGTCGATGCGGGCACGGCGGGAGTCGCTGGCCTCCTCCGCCAGGCAGACCGGCTCGTAGACCGTGATGGGCTCGCGCTTGCCCTTGACGATGAGGCGATCGACCAGGCGGTAGAGGTATTCCGGCACCTGCTCGCGGGTGGCCTCGCCGACCAGCACCTTCACGCCGTAGAACTTGGTGATGCTTTCCAGGCGCGACGCCAGGTTCACCGAATCGCCGAGCACGGTGTAGGCACGGCGGAACTCCGAGCCCATGTCCCCGACATTCATGATGCCGGTATTGATGCCGACGCCGATGTTGATCTCGGGCAGGCCGTCGGCGGCGAACTCCGCCTTCAGCTCCTCGACCTTCTTCTGCATGGCGATGGCCGCGGCGATGGCGTGGCGGGCATGGTCGGGATCGTTGAGGGGCGCGTTCCAGAACGCCATCACCATGTCGCCCACGTATTTGTCGATGGTGCCGTGGTGGTCGAAGATGATCTGCGTGATGGGCGTGAAGTAGCGGTTGAGGAGCTGCTTGAGATCCTGTGCGCTGAGTCCTTCGGACAAGGTGGTGAAGTTGCGCACGTCCGAGAACAGCACCGTCATCTCGCGCGTCTCGCCTTCCAGCGACACGGCATCGGGATTGGCCAGCATCTGGTCGACATGCGCGGGCGGCACGTACTGGCCGAACATGGCCTTGATCTCGCGCTTCTGGGTATTGGCGCGCATGAAGCCGAAGAAGATGTTGAACGAGGCGATGAGGAAGGCCATGAGCAGCAGCGCGGCCAGGGGCAGGTCGTACTGTGCTGCCTTCCACAGCGCGAAGTTGACCAGGAAGAGCATGGCGAACCATGCCGCCATCACCATCAGCATGGCGCCGGGGCCCAGCCGCGGCAGCACGATGGCCAGGAGCAGGCCGGACACCAGCAGCAGGACGAAGGTCGCGCCGGGCTCCCAGTCGGGGCGGGAGTAGAAATGGTCGCGGCCGCCGGTGGTCTGCAGCATGGCGTCGAGCAGGTTGGCATGCACTTCGACACCGGGATACTGGGTCTGTAGCGGGATGGTGCGCAGATCTGCCAGGCCGAGTGCGGAAGTACCGACGAGCACGATGGCGCCATCGAGGATGCCGCGCGGAACCTCGCCGCGCAGCACCTTGCCTGCGCTCACGTAGGTGAAGCTGCCGCGCCGGCCCTTGTAGGGCACCAGCGCCGCGCCGTGCTCGTCGGTGCGGATGACGCGATCGCCGAGCTGGATGCTCTCCACGCAGATCTGCGTACCACGGCAGGGCACGGGCTGCACCTTGATGTAGGGAGCCTCCAGGTAGAGCCGTGCCAGCTCCAGCGACAGCGAGGTGTAGACGTCGCTGTCGTGCATGAGCACGAGGGGCGAACGGCGGATGACGCCGTCACGGTCGGGAATGGTGGAAACGAAGCCGGCGGAAAGCGCACGCTCCATGAGCGCGGGCAGGTTGGCGGTGTAGTCGGGCAGCGTCAGCACGCGCCAGCCCCTGGCGTCCTCCTCGTCGAGGTCGAGCAGCGGCTGCGGCAACTTGCCGGTACGCACGCCGTCGGCATGCAGGAAGTAGCCGAGCACGGTGTGCGCCGGCACCACTTCGGCCAGCCGGCTGTCGCTGTCGAAGGCGCTGCGCTGCGCCACGAGCTCGTCGCGCACGGCGGCGGAGAGCGCCGGACTGGCCAGCAGGGCATCGGCCGGATTCGCTTCCGGCTCCGAGAACACCACGTCGAAGCCGATCAGGCGCACGCCCTGGCGCTCCAGGGCCTGCACCAGGCCGGCCACCTTCTCGCGACTCCAGGGCCAGCGGCCCTCCTGCTTCAGGCTCTGCTCGTCGACATCGACGATGACGATGGGCACCTGGCCTTCGGGCCGCTGCGGCGTCAGCCACTGGAAGCGCCAGTCGTAGATGAGGGTGTCGAGGCGGGCGATGGGCTGGGCGACGCGGCGGCCGAGGCGGCCGTCCTCATCCAGGCTGATGACATGCACCGCCAGCACCGCCAGCATGATCGCCAGCCCTACCCAGACCGGCACGCTGCGCAAACTGTCGCGGATTTCCCCCCACATGGCATCCCCTGGCGGCCGCTTGGCCTTGTTGTGTGTTTCGAACTGCAAACTTATTAAAAAAACCGCGCAGGCCGTAGCTTATGAAGCCAACCTGCGGCCGGGAAGGGACGAAGCGACTTTTTCACCACCCGAAATGCGGCGCTTTCGCCTTGCCGCGCTGGCCTTTGCAGAAAGGCTTCGCTTTAATTGCCCGTGAGGCGACGCGGACTGCTGTCGTTTCGTCCGCTATCCAGGAGGGTGAAGATGGAGAAGTATCGCCAGGAATGGCGCATGGCAGGGGGCGTGCTGGCCCTGGTGCTGCTATGCATCCTGACGGTTTCGCACGCCCTTGCCACCACGGCAGTCGTGCTCGGCAGCGACTTCCAGCGCCAGCCGGTCGGCCAGCACATCGATTATCTCGAAGATCCGGAACGCAACCTGGGCCTCACCGAAATCCTGAGCCCGGCCTTCCAGGAGCGCTTCACGCCCTCGGGACAGCGCAACCTCCATCTCGGCCTCTCCTCCTCCGCCTGGTGGCTGCGCCTCGCCGTGCGCAACCCGGCGCCGGAAGCCCGCGAACTCCTGCTCGAGCTGCCTTCCGCCAGCCTGGCCGAGATCCGGGTATACGCACCCCGGCCCGACGGCAGCTACGCCATGCGTGTCGCCGGCAGCCGTACCCGCCAGGTGCAGGGTGACGTGCCGGCCGCCGGCTACTGGTTCCGCCTGAAGACGCCGCCGCAGGCCACCTCCGTCTACTACCTGCGCATCGAGACCGACCTCGGACTGAGCAGCGGCATCTATCTCGGCACCCCGGCCGCCACGGCCGCCGCCAGCAGCTCCGGCAGCCTCGCCTTCGGCCTCGGCATCGGCCTCATCCTCGGCCTCGGTCTCTACAACCTGGCGCTCTACATGCGCTACCGCGACCGCGCCGGCCTCTTCTACGTGCTGTTCCTGCTCTCCCTGGCCGCCTACCTGCTGGCCGAGCGCGGCGTGCTGGGCGTGCAATACCTGTCGATGACGCACCTGCAGAACTTCTTCGAGCTGGTCTTCCTGTTCCTGGCCCAGGTTGCTGCCGTGTTGCTGGCCAGCAGCTACCTGCGCCCGGGCATGCCGGCCCCCTTCACCCGCATCGCCCGCCTCTACGCGCTGGCGATGGCCGCGCTGATGCTGGTGGCGCTGATGCTGCCGGCCCTCGTGGCCGCGCACATCGCACTGCTCAGCATGCTCGCCACCAGCATCGCCATGCTGGTGGCGGCCTCGATCAGCGTGCGCAACGGCTATCCGCCGGCTCGCTACCTGCTGGCGGCACGCATCTACATGGTGATCATCATCGTGCTGGCCGCGATGGAGCTGTTCGCCTGGATGCCCCTGCCCATCCCCTTCGCCTGGCTGATCATGAGCATGGCCTGCTTCGAAGCCGTCATGCTGGCCATCGGGCTCTCCAGCCGCCTCTACGTCATGCGCCAGGAATCACTGCGCGAGCATGACCAGGCGCTGGTGACCGAAGCGGAGGCGCGCGCCAAGAACAACTTCCTGGCGCAGATGAGCCACGAGATCCGCACGCCCATGAGCGGCATCCTCGGCATGACCGAGCTGCTCATGGACACGCCGCTGACGCCCAGCCAGCGCGAATACGCCAACACCATCCACGCCTCCAGCAACTCGCTGCTGCGCGTGCTCAACGACATCCTCGACCACGCCAAGATGGAGGCCGGCAAGCTCTCCATCGTCGAGGAGCCCTTCGACCTTTCCGGCTTGCTGGCCGACTGCCTCGGCATCTTCCGTGTCCATGCCGAGGAGAAGAACCTCGAGCTCATCGCCACCATCGACCCCGCGTTGCCGCAGCAGGTGGTGGGCGATCCGACGCGCCTGCGCCAGGTCATCAGCAACCTGCTGCGCAACGCCATCAAGTACACGCAACAAGGTGAAATCGAAGTCAGCCTGAAGCCGGGCAGGCTCGGCCTGCACGTGGAAGTACGCGACACCGGCATCGGCATCGCACCGGAGCGGCTTGCCTCCGTGTTCCAGCCGCACCAGCAGAAGCCCAATACGCCGCTGCAGACCGGCACGGGCCTCGGCCTCTCCATCTGCCGTCGCCTGGTCGAGCTCATGGGCGGCGAGATCGGCGTGGAAAGCCGGCTCCGGGAAGGCTCGCGCTTCTGGTTCGACCTGCCGCTCAAGGCCGAGGAAGGCGTCACGCGCGCGCCGGAAGAACCCTGGCTGCGCGGCCTGCGCATGCTGGTGGTGGATGACAACCACACCGTGCACCGCGTCATCCAGGAGCAGGCCGGGCACTGGGGCATGAAGGTGCGCACCGCCGACAACGGTGCCGAGGCGCTGGCGCTGGCACGCAACGCCGCCAACATCGGCGAGCCCTTCGACATCATCCTGGTCGACCACAACATGCCGGGCATGAGCGGCCTGCAGCTCGCCGCGCGCATCAAGGAAGACCCCATCATCCGCAACGACGTCATCGTCATCATGCTGACCGGGGTAAACATCGCGCCCTCCTCCACCATGACGCGCAACGTCGGCATCCGCCGCGTGCTCACCAAGCCGGTCACGGAGCGCCAGCTGCAGACGGTGATTGCCGAGGAGCTCGGCTACATCAAGCAGTTGCAGAAGACGACGGCGGAGCCGAGCCGCGACGACAGCGACCTGCTGAAGCGCCTGCGCGTGCTCATCGCCGAGGACAACCACCTCAGCCAAAAGGTCATCCGCGGCATGCTGGGCAAGCTCGGCGTGAATGCCACCACCGTGGTCGCCAACGGTCGTGAAGTCGTCGAGGAAGTGAGCCGCAACGAGTACGACATGGTGCTCATGGATTGCGACATGCCCTTCATGGACGGCTACGCCGCCACGCAGGCCATCCGCGAATGGGAAAGGTTCACCGGGCGCAAGTCGATTCCCATCCTGGCGCTGACCGCGCACATCCTCGACGAGCACAAGGAGAAGAGCCGCCAGGCTGGCATGAACGAGCATCTGTCCAAGCCCATCGAACTCACCGAGCTGCAGGAGGCCCTGCTGCGCTGGGCCCGCGCCGGCAGCGGCACGGCAGGCAGCTGAGGCAAGCCCGGACATGAAAAAGCCGCGCTCACCGCGGCTTTTTCATTTCTTGATGCCGAACTGCATTTCCATGCGCACGACCAGCGAGGCCCGCCCTTCCCAGTCCAGATCGCGGTACCAGGTGTAGTGCGGTTCGATCTCCAGGAACAGCCACGGCCGCAGGAAGGGTCGCCGGAAGGCGATCCAGGGACCGTAGGTGTCGACATGCCAGTCGGGCTGGGTCGGCCCGTTCACCGAGATACCATAGCTCAGCGACCGCGTGCGCTTCAGCGCATGCGACATCGACACCAGGTGCGTCCAGTAGAAGCCCTCGCTGTTGCGCGGCGCGAAATAGTCATAGGTATTGCCGAAGCGGAGCACCGAGTTCTCGTCCATCGCGCGCTCGATGTCGATCTGGGTGACCGAGCGCTCACGGCTTTCCGAGCCGTAGCGGAAGGTCTGCACGAGTCGGGCGATGGAGTCGTCGGTCAGGCTCCAGGTCTTGCGGGCACGGGCACGGACGAAGAGATCGGGCGGATCGAGCCCGCGCACCCCGACGTCCATCGAGGTGTCCAGCGTTTCGGCCTCGAAGGGAACCCAGCGCAGCGCGGCCGAGGAGCGGTTGTCTTCACGTGTCTGGCGATTGCGCCGCGTCTGCCCGGTGGTGTCGTGATTGAAGAGCTCCTCCGGATCATTCTCATCGGAGATGATGAGGCGCATGCGCTGACGGGCATTGGGCAGGTCGGCACTGGCACGTGCCGTCACCCGCATGCTCACGCCCTCGGCCTCTTCGGTGGTGATCTGGGTGATGAGGCGCAACTGCATGGTGGCCTCGTCCTCATGCCAGTCGCCGAAGAGGTCGTCGAACCAGCGGGCGGTGGCCAGCGTGCGGCCCGAATAGACG
>JAJNDL010000071.1 GCA_021156385.1 Moraxellaceae bacterium
ACCAGGATCTCGTCCGGCAGGATCTTGAAGAAGGTCGCGAGTGCGCCCACCGACTGCCCGGAGAGGTTCATGTACGTGGTCGGGACGAGCAGGCGCAGGTCCTGGCCTTGAACGCTGCCGCGGCCGGTGAAGCCGTGGTATTTCGGCTCATTGGCGAGGCGGATGCCGTACTTGTCGGCAAGCCGCTCCACGAACCACTGGCCAGCGTTGTGCCGGGTGGCGGCGTATTCGGGGCCCGGGTTGCCGAGGCCGACGATGAGTTTGAGTCCGCTCATGGTTGTCCTTCAGTTCCCACCAATGAAAAGCGGGGCCAATGCCCCGCTTTTCGCAGCCTCGGTCCGCTTATTCGGCGGCCTTCGGCTCGTCCGATTCCACGCGCGACTTGTGCACGTTGGCGATCGGCTGATCGTAGTCGTGGCCCAGTGCGAGAGAGGGGATTTCCACGTTCTTCGGCATCGTGATGTCGGAAAGGTGCAGCGTCGTACCGATGTGCACGTCCTTCAGGTCCACCTCGATGTACTCGGGCAGGTTGCCCGGCAGGCAGGCCACTTCGACTTCGTTGGCCATGATGGCCAGTTCGCCGCCTTCCAGCTTCACGCCCACACAAGTGTCCTGGTTCAGGAAGTGCAGGGGCACCTTCATGGTCAGCTTGTGGGTGGCATCGACGCGCAGGAAATCGGCGTGCATCGGCGTGTTCTTGGCCGGGTGACGCTGCAGGGCCTTGAGCACGGCCTGCTGCGGCTGGCCATCGATGTTGATGGTCAGGATGTGGGAGTAGAAGGCTTCGGATTCGAGGGCCTTGTTCAGTTCGCGCAGTTCCAGGGAAATCGACTGCGCTTCCTTGCTGCCGCCGTAGATCACGGCGGGCAGGCGGCCTTCCAGACGACGCAGGCGGCGGCTCGCACCTTTCCCCGCGTCGGCACGGCCATTCGCATTGAGCGTAAAGCTAGCGGACATTTTCAGTCTCCGGTTATCCGTGAACATCCTGCGACCAGACATTCACGGGTTTTCGCCGCGCGGGATTGCGCGGCAAGGCATCGCGGACGCCGGCTGCTCAGAGCAGCTCGAACATCGCGCTGATGGATTCTTCGTTGTTGATGCGGCGTACCGTCTCGGCCAGCATCGCGGCCAGCGACACCTGGCGGATGCGGCCGCAACTGCGTGCCTCGTCCGTCAGCGGAATCGTGTCGGTGACGACCAGCTCGTCGAGTGCCGAGCCGGAAATGTTCTTGATGGCGGCGCCGGAGAGCACGGCATGCGTGCAGTAGGCCATCACGCGGCGGGCGCCGTGTTCCTTCAGTGCGGCGGCGGCCTTGCACAGGGTGCCGGCGGTGTCGACCATGTCGTCGACGATCACGCAGTCGCGGCCCTTCACCTCGCCGATGATGTGCATCACCTGCGATTCGTTGGCCTTGGGGCGGCGCTTGTCGATGATGGCGAGGTCGGCATCGTCGAGTTGCTTGGCCACGGCGCGGGCGCGCACCACGCCGCCGACGTCGGGCGAGACCACCATGACGTTGTCATAGTTTTGCTTCACGAGATCGGCGAGCAGCACCGGCGAGGCATAGATGTTGTCGACAGGAATGTCGAAGAAGCCCTGGATCTGGTCGGCGTGCAGGTCGACGGTGAGCACGCGGTCGATGCCGACCGTGGTCAGCATGTCTGCCACCACCTTGGCGGTGATGGGCACGCGCGCGGAACGCGGGCGACGGTCCTGGCGGGCGTAGCCGAAGTACGGAATCACCGCGGTGATGCGGCCGGCCGAGGAGCGGCGCAGCGCATCGGCCATCACGATGAGTTCCATCAGGTTGTCGTTGGTGGGTGCGCAAGTGGACTGCAGCAGGAAGACGTCCTTGCCGCGCACGTTCTCGTTGATCTCGACCTGGATTTCGCCGTCGGAGAAGCGGCCCACGTGCGCATCGCCGAGCGCGATGTGCAGCTGGCTGGCGACCTTGCGGGCGAGTTCGGGAGTCGCGTTACCGGTGAAGAGGACCAGGTTGGGCATGATGGCGGCCAGCGTGTGTCAAAAACGGTTCGAACGGTTGTGGCGGTTTTTCTGACGCCGCCGGCGCGACGTGATCGGCGTCGTGCATGTTCCGTCGCAACGGAACGTCTACTTGTTGATGGCAGGGGCGGCTGGATTCGAACCAACGCATGGCGGGATCAAAACCCGCTGCCTTACCGCTTGGCGACGCCCCTGTAACCTGCTGCTTTTCTTCACGGCGATGAAGAAAGCGGAGAGGGCATTTTCCTGCCTCTCGCCCGGATGCAACCGGGAGAATTCTTGTTGATTAACCGAGCGCCGCGAGCGCGGTATGAGCCGGTGAGCGATTCACGCCACGGGCAACGAAACCGGGGATCGGGCTTTGCGCCAGCAGGGCTTCCGCGGTGGCCCGGTCGGGACAGTCGAGAAAGCAGCAGGCGCCGGTTCCGGTCATGCGCGCGTGGCCGTGAAGAGAGAGCCAATCCAGCGCCGCAGTGACCTCGGGAGACAGCGTCCTGACCACGTTTTCGCAGTCATTTCGCAGGGTTGAACCACCCCCTCCCGCGAGAAAGGCGGCTACTGTAATTGCGGGGGTATGACGTGTCAATTGCGGGTGCCGGAACACGTCCGCGGTGCTGATGTGGGCCCTCGGCGTGAGCACGAGGAAGCAGTTTTCCGGAATCTCGACGGGCGTCAGCTGCTCGCCGACACCCTCTGCCCAGGCGGCGCGGCCGCGGACGAAAACCGGCACGTCGGCACCCAGGGCGAGGCCGAGTTCGGCCAGGCGGTCTTCTGCGAGTCCGAGGCTCCAGAGTTTGTTCAGGCCGAGCAGGGTGGTCGCCGCATCCGAGGAGCCGCCGCCGATGCCGCCGCCCATGGGCAGGCGCTTGTCGAGCACGATGTCGGCACCGAGGCGGCAGCCGGTCGCTTCGCGCAGCAGGCGGGCGGCACGCAGGACCAGGTTGCTGTCGGCCGGTATGCTGGGCAGCTCGGGCAGCAGGGTAAGGTCGCCATCGGCGCGCAGGGCGAAGTGCAGGGTGTCGGCATGGTCCAGGAACTGGAAGACGGTTTGCAGCAGGTGGTAGCCGTCCGGCCGGCGCCCGGTGATGTGCAGGAAGAGGTTGAGCTTGGCCGGGGCCGGCAGGCTGAAGGCTGCGGTCACAGCGCCGGCTCCGGTACGGCGGGACCTTCGGCAGTAGTCGTCATCGGCCCGATGTCGAGGCGCCAGAGGCCGATGACCACCGTGGCCTGCCCCTCGGGCCCTTTCAGGCTGAGGCGGCGCGGCAGGTTGGGCGCCTCCTGGCTCCACTCCAGGTAGTCGATGGTCCAGCCGGCTTCTTTTATCTGCAGCAGCTTGCCTTCCGGGTTGCGGACGACTTCCGCGGCGGGGGTGGCGGGCTCGGCCTTCAGCCAGTGCAGGGCATGGGAGACGGGAGCCTGGTGCCGGGTCGTCATTTCCAGGAGCTCTTCAAGTGAGCTGGCACTGACTTCTTTGTCCAGGTTGTCGGCCGTGAGCTTTACCAGGCCGGGCTGGCCATGCAGCTCGGCGCGGCCCAGGCCCAGCGGGCCGCGGACGACGATCTGGTAGGCGGGACCGCTCTGCGTCCAGGTGAAGTAGATGTTGGTGCCGCGTTCGGCCGTGCGTACGGCGGCCTTGCCCTCGGCCTCCCAGTGCTCGGGCAGGGCGGGATTGGTCCACACCGTGACGGGGCGGGTCGCGCAGGCTGAGACCAGCAGGGTGGCGGCCAGCGCGGCGGCCGGCCGCCAGGAACGGAGGAGGGCAGGCAAGCGGGTCTCCTCAGGACGGATCGAGACGCTGGCGGGTGCGCGGGATGTGCAGGCTGCGAGGATGCTGGCGCAGGGCCTCGGCCCAGATGCGACGGGCTTCCTCGCGGTGGCCCAGCACCCACAGGACCTCGCCGAGATGGGCAGCGATCTCGTCATCCGGGAAGAGCGCATAGGCCTTGCGCAGCTCGATCAGGGCGCCGGCGCGGTCGCCACGCTTGAACTTGACCCAGCCCAGGCTGTCGATGATGGCGGGATCGTCGGGCTTGAGGTCGATGGCACGGCGGATGTAGGCCTCGGCCTCGTCGAGGCGGGTGGTACGGTCCGCCAGCGTGTAGCCGAGCGCATTGAGGGCGGTGGGATTGTCGGGCTCGTAGCGCAGCACTTCGCGCATGTCGGCCTCGAAGTTGTCCAGGCGGTTGAGCCGCTCCGCGACCATGGCGCGGCTGAGCAACAGTTGCGCATTGCCCGGCTGCTCCTTGATGGCGGTAGTGAGCAGGTCCCAGGCCGACTGGGCCTGTTCGCTCTCGTTGAGCAGCTCGGCCTCGAGCTGGTAGAGCGCCACCTTCAGCTCGGGGGTCTGGGCACGGGCCTGGGCAAGGCGGCTGCGCGCTTCGGCGGTATTGCCCGCGGTGGCGAGCAGGCGGGAAATCTCGGCCAGCGCCGGCAGGTACTGGTTGCCGGGCTGCACGCTTTCGAAATGCCGGATGGCGTCGGCCGTGCGCTTCTGGCGCACTGCCAGCATGCCGAGGAAATAGCGTGCCTCGTCGCCCAGCATTTCGCTGTCCTGCAGGGTTTCCAGCTCACGCAGGGCGACATCGTCGTGATGGTTCTCGAGCGCGACCAGGGCCAGGTTGAGGCGCAGCGATTCGTCGTCGGGCGTGCGCTGCACCAAGGCCTGGAACTCGGTCTCGGCGCCGTTGAGGTCGCCGGCGCGGATCAGCGCGCGGCCCAGGTTGAGGCGCAGGCTGTGGCTGTCCGGGTTGCGCTGGGTGGCGCCGCGCAGCAGGTCGGCCGCTTCCTTGCTGCGGCTGAGCTCGGTCAGCATCTTCGCCTGCAGCAGGGTGAGGTGGACGCTGTCCGGGCGCTGCTGGCGTGCCGCCGAGGCAATGGCGAGCGCTTCCGCGGGCTTGCCGCTCTGCGCCTTGAGCAGGGCCTGGCCGAACAGCAGGTAGGGATTGTCCGGATGCGAGCGGGCCAGCTCACCCAGACGGACGAAGAGCTGGTCACGGTCGGCCTGGCTGGAGGGGCTGGCTGCCAGGAAGAGCTGCTCGAAGTCTGCCTCGGGCTGCAGGGCCAGCAGGCGGTTGAGGGCAGGAATGGCGACATCGAACTGGCGTGCGCGCAGGCTGTTCAGCGCCAGCAGGAACCAGGCTTCGGAAGCCTCGGGGGCGACCTGGGTCCAGAGCCGGGACATCTCCAGGCTCTCGGGCTGGTTCAGGATCTGGGCGATGGTGGTGGCGCGGCCAACGACCCCGGGGTCGCGGGTCGCACGCGCCTGCTGCACGTAGTTGCCCAAGGCCAGGTTGGGTTGCTGGCGCAGGGCGGCCAGTTCGGCCGTCAGCAGGGCCTCCAGGGTCGCTCCCGGGAACGGCCGGTAAACCGGCTCCGGGGCTGATGCCGGAGCGGCCGGCTGGGGAGCCGCTGCGACAGGCGTCGCCGGCTGTATGGTCGCGGCCGGGCGCACCGCACAGGCGGCGAGCATCGGGAGCAGGAGGCAGGCGAAAAAGCGATGTGGCATGACAGCTAATTAGTTGGTGACTTCTGAAAGCTCTGTGGGGCCATCTTGGCAAAAAAGCCACGCCCCTGCCATGGAAGCCGTGTCACAGGCGGGTAGTTCTGTCGGCGCAACGGCTCGGGCATCCGGTTTGTCTTTGCCAGGCCTATCCCGCAAAATCCGCTTCCTTTCCAGCCAGCCCTGCATTCTGCTTCCGGAGATATCCGTCCCGGCCCTGCGGCAGGAGGGCGGCAGGCCGCGGTTCAGGCAACTTCACCACACGGGTCAGGCATGGGCTTTCTCGCGCTCGGCATCAACCACAAGACGGCCTCGCTCGACCTGCGCGAGAAAGTCGCCTTTACGCCCGAGGCGCTGGATGAGGCCTTGCGTACTGCCCTGCGCGAAGCCGGCGTCAGCGAGATCGCCATCCTCTCCACCTGCAACCGTACCGAGTTCTACGGCCAGCTGGCGGCCGACAGCAGCGCCGCATTGATGGCCTGGCTGGCACGTCACCGCCACCTGCCGCTGGAAGAAATCTCGCGCAGCATCTACCAATACGAGAACGAAGAGGCCGTGCGCCACATGATCCGCGTGGCGGCCGGCCTCGACTCCATGATCCTAGGCGAGCCGCAGATTCTCGGGCAGATGAAGACGGCATACATGCAGGCCGCATCGGCCGGCACCCTCGGCCCGGCGCTCGACCGCCTGTTCCAGGCCACCTTCGCCGCCGCCAAGCAGATCCGCACCGACACCGCGATCGGTGCCAATCCGGTGTCCGTGGGCTTTGCCGCCGTGCAGCTCGCCCGCCAGATCTTTGCCGACCTGAAGGAAAGCCGGGCGCTGCTCATCGGCGCCGGCGAGATGATCGAGCTCGTCGGCAAGCATTTGCACGAACAGGGCGTCTCCCGGATCACGGTCGCCAACCGCACGCTTTCGCGCGGGCTGCAGCTCGCCGAGCAGCTCGGCGGCCGCGCCGTGTC
>JAJNDL010000072.1 GCA_021156385.1 Moraxellaceae bacterium
GTCGGGCGTGCGCACGGCCTCGGAGTAGACCAGGCGCAGCACCTGGCCCGGCGTGAACTGCCAGTTCAGTGCATAGCGCGGCGAGAAGAAATCGCCGGCACCTTCGTCGAACTCGCCGTTGCCGCCGACGTTCAGCAGCCACGCCGGCGCAAGGCGCCATTCGCCGTGCGCGAACGTGCGCCAGACGGTGTTTTCACCGAAACCACCGAGATAGACCTGCGAATCGACGCGCGCATTGTCATAGGTCACGCCGAACACAGTGCGGAAATCGGCAGACGGCGACCACGTATCCTGCAGGTCCACCGTCGTGCGGCGCTCGTGCGCGTCGAGACCGGAGCGGAACACGGTCGGGAAGAGCCAGAGCATGGGATCGGAGCCCACCGCCGTGACATAGGAATTCGCCAGCGCCAGCTCCTGCGCGGTCGAGCAGGCGGACGCATCAGGGGGATCGCCGTCCAGCGGTGGCCAGAACAGGCCGTTGGCACAATCCCGGTTGAGCTCGTAGAGCGCCACCAGGTCGGGCCGGAAGGAGGCGCGCGGCAGCCCCACCAGCCAGGGCTCCTCGCGGCGGAAGCGCGAGTGCGCTGCCTGCAGGCGGACGCGGTTGTCGGCACCGGCATTCTGCTCCCAGGCCAGGCTTGCGAACTTGTTCTCGCGCTCGGCCACGGGCGGCTCGAGGAAGAACGTCGGGCGGTACTGCTGCTGCGCATCCATGCCGGAAAGGCCGAAGGCCAGCTCGAGGCTGCTGTCAGCCTCCGAGGACCAGTTGATCCGGCCGTTCACCGAACGCACTTTCTTGCTGTCGGTGAACTCGCCGAGGCCCGCAGCCTGCTTGGCCGGATCGAGATTCTTCTCGAAGCCGTCGTCACTGCGGCCGGCGACCGTGAGCCGCCAGTCCAGGCCGGCCGTGCGCATGGCCAGGCGCGCCAGGAAATCTTCGATGCCGCCATTGCCGCGGGTGTAGGAAATGCGGGCACGTTCCACGTCGGCCGGATGGCGGGTCACGATGTTGACCACGGCGAAGAAGCTGTTGGCGCCCCAGGCAGCGGAATTGGGACCGCGGATGACTTCGATGCGCTCGATGTCGGCCAGCTCCAGCGGCATGCCCAGCCAGTCCACCGACGCCAGCAGCGGCTGGTAGATGGAGCGGCCGTCCACCAGCACCTGCATGCGCCGCGCCAGGTCGGCCGAGGTTCCGTGGTAGCTGACAAAGGCCTCGTAGCCGGAGTCGTAGCCGACCACCATGCCCGGCACCAGGCGCAACAGCTCGGGAATTTCACGCACCCCGCTCTGCTCGATCATCTGGCGATCGATCACGGTGACGGCGGCCGGCACGTCCAGCAGCGGCTGCTGCAGGCGCGTGGCCGTCAGAACGGTGGGAACATCGTCATTGGAAAACGGGAGGCTGGCCGAATCGTCGGCAACGGCGGTTGACACCAGAAACACTGCGGCAGGCAGCAGGCGCAACACGCCGGGCAAAGTGCGCCGGTGAAGCATGAATATCCCCTGTCGTACTGCACGTCCCGGTGCCTGAAAGTCGCGCACCGAGCCTGACGCAAAGGGGCCTCAGAAACTCAGCGCTTTTTTTCTCTTTTTTTGTGGAACTGCACCATCCGGCGGCGGCGTTCGACCTGGGCCGGAGACAACTCGTTCTTGCGGTCCTTGAACGGGTTGTCCCCGGTCTTGAACTCGATGCCGATCGGCGTGCCCTCGATACGCAGCACCTTGCGGAACACGTTCTCGAGGTAGCGCTTGTAGGCACCGGGCACGGCCGCAGTCTGGTTGCCGTGGATCACCACCACCGGAGGATTTTGCCCCCCCATATGGGCGTAACGAAGCTTTATGCGACGTCCGCCGACCAGAGGCGGTTGGTGCTGCTCGACTGCATCCTGGAGGATCTGGGTGAGGCGGTTGGTAGCCACCTTGATGCCGGCCGAGGCATGGGCACGTTCGATGGAGGGATAGAGGTCGCCCACCCCGGTGCCATGGCGGGCGGAGATCAGGTGGATGCGGGCCCAGGGGATGAAGTCGAGCCGGCGGTCGATGTCCTTCTTGACCATGTCGCGGTCGTACTCGGTCATGCCGTCCCACTTGTTGATGGCGATGACCAGGGCACGCCCGCTCTGCACTACGAAACCCAGCAGGTGCAGATCCTGGTCGACGATACCCTCGCGCGCATCCAGCACCAGCACCACGACGTGCGCATCCTTGATGGCCTGGAGGGTTTTGATGACGGAGAACTTCTCGACGCCCTCGTCGACCCGGCCGCGGCGACGCACACCTGCCGTATCGATCAGGGTATAACGCTTGTCGCGACGCTCGAAGGGAATGTAGATCGAGTCGCGCGTGGTGCCCGGCATGTCGTAGACCACGACACGCTCTTCCCCGAGCAGGCGGTTCACCAGCGTCGACTTGCCGACGTTGGGACGGCCGACGATGGCGATCTTGATACCGGTCTCGGCAGCCGGCGCCTCTTCGGCATCCGGCGGCACGTCGGCCAGCACTTCCGACATGAGGTGCGAGATGCCGCGGCCGTGGCTGGCGGCGATACCGAAGATCTCGCCCATGCCGAGCTGGTGGAACTCCGCCAGTGCAGCCTCCTCGTGCACGCCGTCGATCTTGTTGACCACGAGGTGCACGCGCTTGCTGAGGCTGCGCAGCTCGGTGGCGATCTCCTGGTCGGCGGCGGTGAGGCCGGCACGCGCATCGACGAGAAAGAAGACGATGCCGGCTTCGTGGATGGCAAGGCGGGACTGCTCGGCCATGTAGGCGTCGATGCCCTCCTCGCCCTCACCGATGCCACCGGTGTCAATGACGATGAAGGATTTGTCCTCGAACTTCGCATCACCGTACTTGCGGTCGCGCGTAAGCCCCGGCAAGTCGGCGACGAGGGCGTCGCGGCTGCGCGTGAGCTGGTTGAAGAGGGTGGACTTGCCGACATTGGGTCGGCCCACCAGCGCGATCACGGGTTTCATCTGAGTCTCAGCGCAATTTCCAGGCCGTCAGGCGGCCTTTTACATCCCAGGCATAGAGCACGTCGTCGCGTACCGCCAGCGTCACCAGGGGCTTGCCACCGATACGGGCACGACCGCGCACGGCACCGTCGCTCTGGGCGAGCAGGTGCACACGGCCTTCATCGTCGCCGACCACGACGAGGTTGCTCAGCACGACCGGATTGGTCAGCACGCGCCAGGCGAAGTCCGGCTGCTTCCACGCCAGGTCGCCGCTGTCGCGATCCACGGCCAGCACGTTGCCATCGACGTCGGTGACGTAGACATTGCCGAGGCCCTCGGCAATGTCGTTGACGCTGGAGGTGTCGTACTGCCAGCGGCGGCGACCGGCGTCGACATCGGTGAACGTGAGCTGGGACTGGTAGCCGACGCTGTAGAGCTCGTTGCGGTCGACCAGCAACAGGTTGGCGACGATGTCGTTCATGCGCTCGAGCTCGGAGCGGCCGTTGTTCGAGGCGGCACGGACCTCCCACTGTTCGGCGCCGGTGGCGAGGTCGAGGGCAGCCACCTTGCCACTGGAGGTCGCCACGAAGACCCGGCCCTCTGCAATCAGGGGCGACGCATTGGCATGCAGGCTGAGCGGTGGCACCAGCGTATTGTAGGTCCAGCGCACTTCACCGGATTCACGCGCCAAGGCATGTACGATGCCATCGGCGGTGAGCGTGACCACCATGTCGGCACTGATTGCCGGCGCGGCCATCGCCGGAGCGCCCAAAGTGCTCCGCCACAGTTCCTTGCCGTCCGCCTGCGCGAAAGCCACCAGCTCGCCCTTGGCCGTTCCGACCAGGACGCTGCCATAGGCGGCGGCAGGGCTGGCGGTGATGGCGAGCCCGGTTTCCCGCTTCCAGACCGGCTTGCCGTCGTCGCGGCCAGCGAGCAACAGCACGCCGTCTCGGCTGGCCGCCGCGACGTGCTGCTCCGTCACTGCCGGCGCAAGGCGCACGTGGTCCTTGTCGAGCCCGTCGCCGACGGACACCTTCCACAGGCGCTGCAGGCGCACGGCATCGGCCGGCAGGCCGGGATAGTCCTTGGGCTCGGGTTTGCTCGGCGCACTGCTGCACGCGGCCAGCACCGCGAGCATCAGCAGGAGTGGAAGCCTGAGGAGGTGTTGGACGCTCACGAGGACTTGGACTCCTGGTCCGCCTTGTCACCCGGCTTGGCGGCCGCTTCCTTCTTCTCGGGAGGCGCGACACCGACGTCGGCCATCTTCAGCTCGAGCACGGGGCGGCGTTCGTTGCGCTCCAGCAGCGCCAGCGCGGCAGCCTCGTAAGCCTTGCGGGCCTCGGCAATCTTGCCCTGGACCTGGTAGACGTCCCCCTTGAGTTCTTCGACGGTGGGAAGGAAAGCCTTGTCATTTTCCTTGTTCAGCAGCGCCAGGGCGGCATCGTACTGCTTCTGCGCCACGAGCATGCGTGCCAGACGCGTGGTGACGAGCAGGCGCTCGGCTTCCCCCGGCTTCTGGTCCAGCACCCAGCGCAGCTGCTTTTCGGCTTCCTTGTAGTCGGCGCGGTCCGCCGCCTGGCGAGCCAGCAGGAGGCCGGCGTTGAGCGCGTACGGCGTCTTCGCATGATCTTCCTTCAGTGCCTTGCCGAGACGCTGCACTTCGGTGTTGGCCGCCTTGTCGTCCGGATTGAGCTGACTGCGCTGCACGGCTGTCATCATTTCCCGGAACACCGTGGCCGCCTGCGTGGATTGCTCGAGGCGGCTCTTCTCCCAGAATTTCCAGCCGCCGATCACTGCCAGCGCCAGGGCAAGACCGATCAGGATCGGCATGCCGTAGTCCTTGAAGAAACGTTTCAGGTTTTCCAGTTCTTCTTCTTGCGTACTCACGTGCTGCTCCTTGTGCCGGCCGCGCCAGCTGTTCAAAGCGTATGGTTTTCTCTGAGGAAGGCAGCCACCTCGGACTGCGCCAGGGATTGTTGCTCGCGCTCCTCGCGCAGCCACTTGACGCTGACCGTGCCTTTCTCCACTTCATCCTGGCCCAGCACCAGCGCGAAGCGCGCACCGGACTTGTCGGCCTTCTTGAATTGCGACTTGAAACTGCCGCCGCTGCAGTTGACCAGCACGCGCAAATCCGGCAATGCATCGCGCAGCGTTTCGCCTAGCAGCAGCGCTGCCGGTGCGGTGCCATCTCCGACCGCGGCCACGAACACGTCGGCCTCGGAGCTTTCGGTTTCGGCGTGGACCGCGGCATGCAGCAGCAAGAGACGCTCCAGGCCGATGGCAAATCCTATCGCCGGCGTGTGCTGCCCGCCGAGCTGCTCGACGAGACCGTCGTAGCGGCCGCCGGCACAGACCGTACCTTGGGCACCGAGTTCACTCGTCACCCACTCGAAAACGGTCTTGTTGTAGTAATCGAGGCCGCGCACCAGGCGCGGATTCAGCACGTAAGCCACACCAGCAGCATCGAGCACGGCGCGCAGCCCGTCGAGATGCCGGCGCGAATCCGGACCAAGGAAATCGGTCAGCGTCGGGGCAGCTTCAAGGATCTTCTGCGTCGCCGGATCCTTGCTGTCCAGGATGCGGAGCGGATTGCTGGCGAGTCGGCGCTGCGAGTCTTCGTCCAGCGTCTCGCGATGTTTTTCCAGGTACTGCACGAGCGCACTGCGGAACCGGGCTCGCTCGTCGAGTTCGCCCAACGAATTGAGTTCGAGCCGGACGGCCTTCTCCAGCCCCAGCGAGCGCCACAGGCGAGCCGTCATCAGGATAATCTCGGCATCGATGTCGGGGCCCGACATGCCGAAGGTTTCCACGCCCAGCTGGTGGAACTGGCGATAGCGCCCCTTCTGCGGCCGCTCGTAGCGGAACATCGGGCCCGTGTACCAGAGACGTTGCGTCTGGTTATAGGTCAATCCGTGCTCCAGTACGGCGCGCACGCAGCCGGCAGTGCCTTCGGGACGCAGCGTCAGCGACTCGCCACCGCGGTCCGCGAAGGAATACATTTCCTTCTCGACGATGTCGGTGACCTCACCGATGGCGCGTGCAAACAGCGGCGTGCTTTCCACGATCGGCAGACGAATCTCGTGGTAGCCGTAGGCACGCATGAGGTCGCGCAGTACTGCTTCCACTTCGCCCCAGCGCCAGCTCTCCGCCGGCAGGATATCGTTGAAACCGCGGATGGCGGTGATCTTCTGGCTCATTGTTATTCTGGCTTCTTGTCCTTACTGGCCGCGCGCGATGATGCCGCGCGTGGCGTCGTCCGCCTGCTTCGCGGCCTGGATGGCTTCGTGCTCGCGCACGCGCTCGCGCACCATCTTCTCGATCTCGTCCACCAGCGTGGCTGTCGGAATCAGATGGCTCTTCTCGCCATGCCGGTAGACCAGGCTGTTGGGCAGCGCGCCCACCACGCCAATGTCGGCCTCCTTGGCCTCGCCCGGGCCGTTCACCTTGCAACCGATGACGGACACATCCATCGGCACGCGCACGTCCTCGAGCCGGGCCTCCAGCTCG
>JAJNDL010000073.1 GCA_021156385.1 Moraxellaceae bacterium
GCGCGACCCGATGCCCTGGAAATCGCCGCCGACGTGGATGCTGCCGCCGCCGTTCGCGCCGGTCGCCGTGAGCTTTGCTGCCGCGAGCTGCAGGTCGTCACCGAGCAGCTCGACGCTGCCGCCCTGCGTGCCGCCGTTCGCACTCAGCGTGCCGGAGGTGAGCACGGAATAGCGGCCCTGCACATGCACACGGCCGCCCGTGGTCGTGCCATTCGCCGACACGAGAGCCGTGACCGGCTGCACGATGCTGGCGGCATCGATGCGCACCGTGCCACCGGTGCCGGCGCTGCCGTCGGCGCTGAGGGTGCTGTACTGGTTCACGTTGGTGGCGTCGACCCTGATGTCGCCGCCGCTCGTGCCGTTCGCGCTGATCGAACCGCCCAGGCTCTGGAAGCCGCCCGTGAGGCGGATGACGCCGCCCTCTTCACTGACACCGTTGGCCTCGATGACGCCGGTGTTGTTGATGACACCGGCCAGCAGGGTTTCATGCGCGCTGGCCGAGAGGATGATGAGCCCGCCGTCCGCGCGCAGGGCGTGGTGGTTCTCGATCAATGCATTTACGGCGCTCTCTTCCACTTCGAGATCGAAGCCGCTGCCGAAAGAGAGGCGGATACGCGTGCCGGCACCGAGACCAATGCTGCCGGCCTGCGCCACGATCACGCCTTCGTTGCGCACTTCGGGCGCGAGCAGCGCAATCACGCCGCCTTCCGCGGCCGTGAGGTTGCCCTGGTTGGTGATGCTGCCGCCCTCACCTTCGAACACATAATTGCCGGCGAGGAAGTCGTCATTGCTGATGTCGAGCGTCGAGGCGACGAGAGAGCCGACGCTCACCTGCGCCGTCGGTGCGAACAGGATGCCGTTGGGGTTGATCAGGAAGACCTGCCCGTTGGCGGTGAGTGAACCGTAGATCTCCGAGCTGTTGTTGCCGAGCACACGATTAAGCGCGACGGCGCTGCTGGAGGGCTGGATGAACTGCACACTCTCGCCGCTGGCGATGCCGAAACTCTGCCAGTCGACGATGAGCTTCTGCGTGCTCTGGTTGACGGTCATGCTGCTGCCGGCGGTGCTGATGCTGCCGGTGCCGGCGGTGACGGTGCCGTCCTGCGGCAGGGCCTGCGCCGTGCCGGGCTGAGCGAGTTGCGGCGAAAGCGAATGGAACGAAGGCTCGATGACTTCATGGCGGTCCCTCGACAGATGGCACCCGCCTTCCTGGCGGGAGGAGATACCGGACACGGCCGGCGGTGGCACGACAGTCAACACGGGCGGCGAGTCGGGCGGACAAGCACTAAAGCACGTTGCGTCGCGCGGTTCGCGAGGGCTTTCTTGCGCATTCTGTAAATGCGCCGTCTGCGTTCAGTAAGGATGTTGCCGGCCATGGATCGCGTGCGGCACGGCAGAGCGGTGTTGTCGGGCGGGCTGGCCACCGCGTGCTTTCTGCCGCGCCTGTGCTCCGCTGCGCCGGCCGGCGCTCAGAAGCTCAGCCGCCCCGACACCCAGAGACGGTGGTTGCGGTCCGGCTCGGCGGTGATGGGCTCGTTCTTCAGCGGCCAGGCCTGCCAGGCCGTGAGGCCGAGGCCCCAGGGGCCGTTCCAGTCGAGGCCGATGCCGGCGCCGGAAAGTTCGCGCTCCGTCTCGCCAACAAAGCCGCTCCACAGGTTGTGGTTGAAGTGCACGCGGCCGTAATCGGCGAAGGCGATGGCGGTCGGCTGCCAGCGCGGTGCGAGGGGCAGCGCGCGGCGCAGCTCGAGCGAGACGAGCTGGCCATCGTCACCCTGCGCCTCGCCGGCCGGATAGGCGCGCACGCCGTTGGGGCCGCCGATGGCGAGCTTCTGCGCCGAGGCGAGGTTGTTGAGCGCCCACTGCAGGCTGGCGCTGCCGCGCAGCTGGAAACCGCCGGGCAGCTGCTGCCAGCGCTCGCCCTGCAGGTTGAACTTGCTGAAGCCGCCTTCGCTGCCGACGCTGATGGCGTCGAAGGCCTGCTCGGCGGGATCGTGGATATCGACGCGGCCGCTGCTCGCCTGCAGGCTGAGCGCGCTCTGGCCACGCCAGCGGTCGGCGCCCTGCAGCGCGAGGCCGAGGCGGCCCTGGCTGAGGTCCTTGTTCCGCTCGCTGCCGGCGATGCCGATGCGGTCGACGAGGCGCATGTGGTCGCCGCCGACGAGCAGCGCGACGCGCAGGCCGGGCGTGAGCACGAGCGGATAGCGCAGCTCGAGGCTGCCGGTACGGGCCCAGCCATCCGCCTCGAGATTCCGGAATTCCTCGCCGAGTTCATAGCGGGTGCTGCTGGCGGCGATGGTGGCGCGCCAGGGGCCGTAAAGCGAAAAGTCATAGGCGGTGCGACCGTAGAGGCGGCCTGCGCCGGTGCCCTGCAGGCGCAGCGCGAGCTGGTCGCCCGAATGCGTGGGGTTGTTCCATTCCAGGCGCAGGCCGCCCTGGAGGTCGCCGGTATAGCGGTCGCCGTGGTTGTCGAGCGTGGCTTCGCCGGTCACGGCGTTGTCCCGTTGCGTCTGCAGCACGATCTCGGTGCCACCGGGTTGGGCACCGGCGCGCAGGCGCGCACTGGCGGCAATGCCGGGCAGCGTGTCGTGCAGCAGCACGGCACGCTCGAGGTCGGCGCGCTGCACGGGCCGGCCCGTGGCCAGGCCGGCACTGAGACGCGTGCGCAGGGATTCGGGCAGACGGGCGCTGTCCTCGCTGCGCACGTTTTCCAGGCGGCCTTCCAGCACGGCGATCTCCACCACGCCGTCGCGGATCTCCTGGGGCGGCAGGTAGGCGCGTGCCAGCAGATAGCCTTGGGCCTGGTAGTAGCGGGTGAGGCGGGCCGCGAGGACGTGCAGTTCAGCGAAGCCGAGGCGCTGACCAACGGCATCGGCCACCAGCGCCTCGAGGGTGGCGGTGGGAAGGGCGGTGGCGCCGGTGACGCGCAGGCGCTGTACAACGATGACCGGGCCGGCCGTCGCGTCGGCTGCGCTGGCGGCGGTGGCTGCACCGTGACGGGCTCGCGGCTGCGCTCCTGGAGCTGGCCGGCGTCGGGCGGCGTCTCGGCTGCGCCCCACAGGGGATGCAGCAACAGCAGGCCGCCCGCGATGGCCGGACGGCACCGGAAAGAGTGCCGGTAAGGCATGGAGTCACCCCTTGCAGATGCAGGACGCAAAGGCGCGCGAGCGCTGTCCGGAAGACGTTGGTATCGGGACGCCATTCTACGAGGGGCCGGACGGCCACGGGAATCGCGAGCTTTTCTGCGGGGCGTGCCGCGGCGAAGAAAAGTCGCGTCCTGGCTCCGCCCACGGTGACTGAGGTACCGGGAGGTGACAAAACCGGCCGGGCAGCGGAAGCGGCCGCCCGTCCCGGTACCGGCGGCGCCCGCCGGAAAGCGCGCCGGCCATGCAAACTGCCTTCGTGCATTGGAGCATCGCCACCTCCCTGCGCAGCACACCTGCCCTGTTGCCCTTCTGCACCGGAACGACGCCCAGCCTGTGCCAAGCGTGGATGGGGCCGCCCTGCGGGCATGCCCCGGCTTCCTCTCAACCCGCGAACCAGCGCTTCATCGCCTCCTGCCGGCAGGTCTCGCGCCGCGCCGCATCCGGCCGCCAGTTCTGCCAGCTCGCCGCCGCATGCAGCAGGAAGTCGAAGAGGATGAGGTGGCGGCGCAGCACGCGCTCCAGGCGGTGCGGCAGGATGGGATTGAAGAGGCCGAACCAGGAGAAAAATTGCCGCGGGTTTTTCTTCACCCACAACCACGAGCCCATCTCCAGCGTGAAAGGCAGGAAGAGGCCGCGGTAACGCTCGCGGTATTCGTCGTAGAGAAAATCCCAGAGGTCGCCGTGCGTGGTGTAGCTCGCCGACTGCGGCTCCATCAGATAGAAACTGTGGTTGGGATAGGTGCGGTTGAAGATCTCGCGCAGTGCGAACGCCTCGGCGATGTTCGGCGCCGGTTCCTGCGTGCGCGCATACGGAAACCACAGCCGGTCGCGGAAGCCGAAGCCGGAATGGCAGTCCATGGCGATGGAGAAGGGATGCGGATGCAGCCGCGCGCGCACCACCTCGAAGAGCGCCGAGGCCTCCGGCGGCAGCGGGTCTTCCACGCGGCCGCGGTACCAGGGCAGGTGCGGCGAGACGCGGTGGCCGCCGAGCAGCGGCAGCGCGCGTTTTTCCGCCTGCACCGGCGCCGACCGCATGAGGTCGACACCGGCCGGGTTGGCGCGCGTGCCGAGCACGAGCCCGCCCGGATTCACCATGGGCATGAACACCACGCGCACGCTCTCCAGGAGCTGCTGGTAATGCACGTCCCAGCGCGCGCGCTCGAGCAGCGTTTGCAGCCAGGCGATCAGCACCTGCGTGCCGATGCGCTCCATGCCGTGCACGCCGCCGAAGAAGCCGATGGCGGGCGCACGCAGGTCGTTGCTGCCGATTTCCAGGCACCACACCGGAAAGGTATCGCCCTGCACGTCCACGGTGAGCACGAGGTCGCGGCGCAGGCGGTCGCCGTGCTCGTCCATCAGGGCATAGAGGCTGCCGAGTTCGGTGAAGACGGGGACATCCATCGCGGGATTCTCGAACGGGATACGGCGACTAGCAGACGACAGTTTGATGACCCGCGTGTGACAGTGCCCCTGCGGGCACAAATACCTGTGGGTCAGGCTTCAGCCTGACGCCGGCCTATCAAACTTGCATCGCTGTCAGGCTGAAGCCTGACCCACAGGACGAAGCGGAGACAAAAAAAGGCCCGTGCACGGAGCGCACGGGCCGGCACAGCAGCCGCTGCGAGGGATCAGCTGCCGATCACGCCGCCGTTGTCCTTCGTGATGACGATGGTGGCGGAGCGCGGACGTTTCAGCGTGGCGTCGATCACGGTGGCATCCGCGGTGTAGGGCCAGTGGCTGGAGTAGCCGGCCGGCGTCGCGAGGTTGCCCGAGGCCGTGTCCTCGCCCGGGTGCTGGATGTTCACGAACATCGTCCTGCCGTCCGGGGTCATGGTCACGCCGGTGATCTCGCACTCCTTCGGGCCGACCAGGAACCGGCGCAGCCGGGTACCGGGCGCCTTGCCGACGTGCGTGGCCTGCGCGCCGATGGCGACGCTGGCGCCGTCGCCCACCTCGCCCGGCACCGCGGCCAGCATCATGCAGTTGCTGACATCGACATAGGCGCCGTCGTCGGTCTGGATCCAGAGGATGCCGCGCGGATCGAACCAGAGGCCGTCGGGGCTGGACATGTCGTTGTCAGTGGTGAGGCCGGAAACATTGACCAGCGCCGGGTCGGCGTCGGCCTGCGCGCCGAACACGTAGATATCCCACGCGAAGGTGAGCGCGTCGTTGCGCCGATTGTCCTCGCGCCAGCGGATGATGTGGCCGTTGACGTTGCCGCGCTGCGTGGTGGCGCCGCGCAGGTCGGTGTAGTTGCGCGGGTTGGCGGCGTCGACGCCGGGGTTCGCGCCTTGGGCGCGGTTGGAATTGTTGGTGAGCGTGCAGTAGACCTCGCCGTTGCGCGGATTCACCGCGATCCACTCCGGGCGATCCATCTTGGTGGCGCCGGCGACGTCGGCCGCGAGGCGCGTGGCGACCAGCACGGCGGCCTGCGAGGTGAACGGGAAAGTGACGTTGTCCTCGCCGAGGCCGTTGCTCTGGTGCTCGAGTGCCAGCCACTCGCCGGTGCCGTCGGCATTGAAGCGCGCCACGTAGAGCGTGCCGTTGTTCAGGTACTTGTCGCCGGCGGCGAGGCCGCCGGTAGCGTCGGCCGGGTCCCAGAGTGCGTCGGAGACGAACTTGTAGATGTACTCGAAGCGCGAATCGTCGCCCGTGTAGACCACCACGGGCTGGCCGGCGACGAGCTTGCCGAACTCGGCATTCTCGTGCGCCAGGCGGCCGAGCGCGGTGCGCTTGCGCGGATTGGCCGCGGGCGCGAAGGGATCGATCTCCACTACCCAGCCGAAGGTGTTGGGCTCGTTGCGGAAATCGTCGGCGGCGCTGGCGCCCACGATGGAGGCGTCCCAGCGGCTGAACACGGTGCTGGCGCTGTCGGCCGGCGTCACCGTGGCCCAGGCGTTGTTGCCGCCCGCGCCCTGGTTGATGCCGTAGCGCTTGAGCAGGGTCACCTCCGCGGCGGTGCGCTGCACGTGCGTGTCGTCGCCGGCGGCGCGCTTGAAGTAACCCGCCCAGTTCTCCTCGCAGGTGAGGTAGGTGCCCCAGGGCGTCTTGCCGTTGGCGCAGTTGTTGATGGTGCCGCGCGTCATGGTGCCGCCGGTGCTGTACCTGGTCACCGTGAAGCGCGAGCCGCGCACGGCGCCGTGCAGCTCGGCCGGCGTGTTCGGCGTGATGCGGCGGTTGCGCGGGGAGGCCCTGTTGACCTCGAAGGTACCGGCGCCGTTCTTTGCCACTTCGACGATGCCGACGCCGTGCGCGTTGATCTCCTTCAGCGCGGCGTCTTCGGGACGCGGCGAGGCCAGCGCCGTGGTGTCGGCATGCAGGAAGATGCGCGTGATGTTCTCGTGGTTGATGCAGAGCAGGCCGCGGTCGGACCGGCTGTCGTCCCAGGCGCCGGCGGCGGTCATGCCGAACCAGCTCATGCCGTCGTGGTGGTCGCCGGAACGCTTTTCGTAGGAGGCGCCGGTCTCGGTGCCGGCGTCGCTCCAGGCGGACGTCGCGTTGTCGAGGGGGTCGCCGAGCGCGTAGAGCACGCTGGCGCTGTAGCCGGAGGCCAGGCTCACGGCGTCGGCCAGGCTCTTGGGAATGGCGGTGAAGCCGACGCTGGCGGAGAACGGGCTGGCGGGGGCGGGCGCGTCGTCATCGTCGCCCACGCTGCAGCCGGCGAGGCTGCCGCCGAGCAGGAAGGCGGCCGAGGCGGACATGCCGCCGACCAGTGCCTGGCGGCGTGACAGGCGTACTTGCAGCACGTCGCTGAAGTGGCGGTTGGCAGACGTGTTGGTGATGGCGTCCTCGTCGAAGGCGAGGGGCGCGGCGGTTTTGTTGTCAGTCATTTTTTCACGACACCTGGAGAATGGCTGGGGTGCGTGAAAATTAGAGGGCGGTTGTGACACGGCGCTGAAGGCTTGATGACGGCGCGGCTGCAGACTCATGAAAACGCTGTCGCCGCGCTGTCATGTCGGTGGCGCGCCGCCACGATGGAGGCGCGCCTGCCGTGGAGAAGACCCGCGCGCACCCGCCGGAAGACAAGCCTGCCTGTGCGGCGGATCTCCGCTGTCGCCTGCGCTCAGGCCGGCGCCTTGTTGCGCGAGCGCAGCCAGCCCAGGTACTGCGCGATCTGCGCCGTCTTCTGCTGCTGCGCCGGCACCTGCGGCTTTTCCACCGCCTGCGTCAGCACCTGTACCGGCTGCGCGCGCAGGCGACGGTAGCGCGCGATGGTCGACTCGATGTTCTGGCCGAGCAGGCCCTTGCGCAGCGGCTTGGGCAGGTAGCGGTAGATCTGCGCCTGGTTGATGAGCTCGACGAGGCGCGAGGTGTCCTTGAAGCAGGTGAGGATGATGGTGAGCAGCTCGGGATGCTCCTGCTTCAGTGTCTTCAGCATGGCGGAGAGGTCCTCGTCGCCCAGGCTCAGCTCGGTGACGAGGATGGCGACCGGCTGCGTGGTCAGCACGTCCAGCGCGCCGTCGATGGTGCGCCGCCACAGCACCTCGTGCGCGGGCTCGAGCAGTTCCTTCACCGCCTGGTAGGTGGCGATGTCGCGGTCCAGCACGAGGCAGGTCAGGCGCGTGTCGGCGGTCGCGGCCGTAGCCGCCGCTGCCGGCGCATCCAGCTGCTGCGCGATCTGCACGGCCTGGGCGATGGTGTCGCGCAGCTCCTTCGGTCCCCAGGGCTTGTTGATGTAGCGGAAGATCTCGCCCTCGTTGACGGCGGCGAGCGCGGCATCGGCATCGGCGTAGCCGGTGAGCAGGATGCGGATGGTGTCGGGCGCGATGACGCGCGCCTGGCGCAGGAGCTCGGTGCCGGTCATGACCGGCATGCGCTGGTCGGAGATCAGCACGTGGATCTTCTCGCGCCGCAGGATGGCCAGCGCTTCGTGGCCGTCGCTGGTCGCGAAGACCTGGTAATGCATGCGCAGCAGCATGCCGAGCGAGCGCAGGATGCGCTCCTCGTCGTCGACCAGGAGGATGCGGGGCTTTTCGGTGACGGCGTTCATGTCGCCTCTCCTTGCAGGGTGGGCCTCCTGTGGCGGCCCACGTGTCCGGTTGCGGCAGGCAGCGCAGGATGCCCGCCGGTGGTTCAGGCCGCGCTCACGGCGTCTTCGCGCGCAGCGGGCGTCGCTGCCACCGGTGCCCGCGGCAGCTCGATGACGAAACGCGTGCCGCGCCCGACCTGCGAGGCGACGCGAATGCGGCCGCCGTGCTGCTGCACGATCTTGTAGGAAATCGAGAGGCCGAGGCCGGTGCCCTCGCCCACCGGCTTGGTGGTGAAGAAGGGATCGAAAATCTTCTTCAGCACCTCGGGCGGCATGCCCTTGCCGCTGTCCTGCACCGACACGCAGACACTGTTTTCGTCGGCCCAGGTCTTGATGAGGATCTGGCCCTGCCCGGTGATCGCCTGCGCGGCATTGGTGAGCAGGTTGAGCAGCACCTGGTTGATCTGCGACGGCGCGCAGGACACCGGCGGCAGTTCGCCGAGCTGCCGGATGACGCGGATCTTGTGCTTGAGCGTGTTCTTGGCGATGAGCAGGGCCGACTCCACGCACTCGTTGAGCGAGACGTTGTCGGTCGGCGCCTGGTCGAGGCGGCTGAAGTCCTTGAGGCCGGTGACGAGCTCGCCGATCTGGTCGAGGCCGTAGCGCGTATCGCCCAGCATGGTCGCGCAATCGCCGAGCAGGAGCTCGGCGTCGATCACGTCCTCGAGCTGCCCGATCAGCGCCAGCGCATCGGAAACGACCTGCGGATCGCCGTCCGGCGCGGTCAGCGCCTGCGTCATGTCGCGGTAGGCACGCAGGAGCTGGGCGATCTGGTTGGTGAATTCGCCCAGCATCTCGACGTTGTTGCGCACATACCCGAGCGGCGTGTTGATCTCGTGGGCCACGCCCGCGACCATCTGGCCGAGCGAGGCCATTTTCTCCGACTGGATGAGCTGCGCCTGCGAAGCCTTGAGCTCGCGGTAGGCGCGGGCGAGCTGCCGCGAGTGCTGCACCGCCTGCTTCTCCATGGCACCGAGCAGATTCAGCACGGCACCGGTGCCGACGTACACGCCTTCCTGCGTGATCACGAAGTCTTCGCTGAGCGGCACCGGCATGTGGCTGGTGAGGTATTGCGCGGCCTCGGCCAGCGGCGTGTCGACCTCGACCGCTAGGAAGTTGCGGTTCATGAAATCGGCGA
>JAJNDL010000074.1 GCA_021156385.1 Moraxellaceae bacterium
GTCGTGAACCAGGAGGCGGAGCAGTACACCTGGTGGTCGAACCGCGGCCAGGCCTATGCCAAGAACGTCGGGTGGCGCATCGACTACCACATCGTCTCGCCCGACCTGAAAGACAAGGTCAAGGGCACCAGCATCTATAAAGGCCAGAAGTTCTCGGACCACGCGCCGCTGATCCTGGATTACGACATCTGATCAATGCCCTTTCCCGCCCGCGGGGAGGGAGGAAAGCCATCATGAGCGAAAAGAAATTCGTTGCCCCCGATGCCGCCACCGTCGCGCGCTGGCGCCAGGACATCGTCTTCACCGAAAGCGTGCGCGGCTGCGAATTCACCTTCCACACCACTTGGGGCATCTTCTCGCCGCGCGCCATCGACGAGGGCTCGCGCCTGCTGCTCGACCACCTCGACGTGAACCCGACCGACGACTGCATGGATGTCGGCTGCGGCTACGGCGTGCTCGGCATGACGCTGGCGAAGCTGGCGCCGCAGGGCCGCACGCTGCTCATCGACAAGGATTTCGTGGCCGTGGACTACGCGCAGAAGAATTGCACGCTGAACCGGCTGGGCAACACCGAGGTCATCCTGAGCAACGGCTTCAACCAGGTGCCGAAGGACCGCAAGTTCGACCTTATCGTCTCCAACCTGCCGGCCAAGGTCGGCAACGAGCAGCACTATCTCTATCTTTTCGATGCGCATGCGCACCTCAAGCCGGGCGGCCGCTTCGTGGTGGTCACCATCAACGGCCTGCGCGAGTTCATTGCCCGTACCTTCAAGGAAGTCTTCGGCAATTACGACAAGCTGAAGCAGGGCAAGACCTATACGGTGGCCCAGGCGATCCGCGAATAGTGGCCGGGTCGCCGGCCCGCTGCGCACCGAACTCGCCGCACGTAATTAATACGATTCCTACATTTCCCGCCGCATCCCGCAGAAGCCACACACTTCATTCCAGTAAGTTCACTCACTGCTTTTGCTTATTACTTTTGCCCTACGAACTGAAAACCACAGGCCGGCGCCCGTCTGTTTGACTTCGAGGTGTGTCAGGGAGTGAAGCCGTGGTGCCACGGAAAGGGGCAGTGCAGGCGGGATTCCATGACGCGTCTCATTCGGTCTCTCAAGACAGGAGCACGTCTCATGAAACTTTCATCTTTTGTACTCGGCGCCCTGGGTTCCATGCTGATGGCTTCCGCCGCACTGGCGGAAATCGAAGCCCCGGCGGCGGATGCGACCGGCTCCACGCCGGCTGCCACGGAAACCGCACCGGCCCCGGCTGCCGATGCGGGCGCGACGCCGTCCGGCAACGGCATTCCGGCCGATGCCGCTGCCGGCGCTAACACCGGTGGCGACCCGGCAGGTACGGCAGCCAGCGCTGACGACAAGGCCAAGGAAGAGGCAAAGGACAAAGAAAAGTCCGATGCCGGCGAGAAAGGCAGCGAAGCCCAGGGCTGAGCGGCATTCCTTGCGGGAAATGACGGGCCGGCATGACGCCGGCCTGTCGCAGGGTTGGTGTCGGGAATCAAGGCTGGGTGAGTCCTGTTTCCCGATGCTGACGGTGGCGGCCGCAGGGCCGCCATTTTCTTTTGGGCGGCTCAGGCGCCGGTGACCGGCTTCTCGCGCTGCACCAGCAGGCCTGCCATCCAGGTCACGACGCTGCGCGGGAAGAGACGCACGAAGAGCGGCAGGGGTTTGTTCATGAGGCCGGTGACGATGACCGGCGTGCCGCCGTTGAGGGCGCGCAGCGCACTGCGCGCGACGAGCTCCGGCGAGTCCATCAACTTCGCCGCGAAGGTGCCGTGATTGCCGGCGACATCGTGGAAGGGGGTGTCGGTCGCGCCCGGGCAGACGGCGGTGACGCGGATGCCGTTGCGCTTTTCTTCCGCGGCCAGCGCTTCCGAGAACATCAGCACATAGGATTTCGTGGCGCCGTAGACGGCGAAGCGCGGACAGGCCTGGAAGGCGGCGACCGAGGCGATGTTCATGATACGGCCCGCCCGGCGCTGACGCATGCCGGGCAGCACGGCATGGCAGAGCTCGGTAAGGGCCACCATGTTGAGTTGCATCATGCCCTGGATGCGGTCCAGCGGCATGTCGGCAAAGGGATCGTTGATGCCGAAGCCGGCGTTGTTGATCAGCGTGTCGATGGCGAGGCCGCGCGCGGTCACCGCCTCGACGAGCTTGCCGGCGCTGCCTGGCTGCTCGAGGTCGAGGGCGATCACTTCCACGCGGCGACCCGACTGGCGCAGTTCGCTGGCCAGCGCTTCCAGCCTGGCGGCGCGGCGGGCGACCAGCACCAGGGCCTGCTCCTCCGCCGCGGCGAGCTGGCGGGCCAGGGCTTCGCCGATGCCGCTGGAGGCGCCGGTGATGACGGTGGCAAGGACGGGGGCGGACGGGGACATGGCGGGCTCCTTTTGGTACCGGCTGTTTATACCGGCTGGCAGTGGCGCAGCGGACGATCGACGTGGGCCCACGGTATTCGACACTTCGATAACTGTCAAACTGTCGCGGGGCGCTGCAGATCTCAGATTGGGGCGACTTGTCAGGACGGCCTGCCAGAGCGGCTAGCCAGGACGGCCATTTCGGATGGTCTCGCACGGCATCCTGAAGCAGCTCCCTTTCGCCATCCCCCGCCGGAGGCCTGCCGCGACGGCCGAATCGGTTGCCCGGCCATCCCGCCAGGCGGCGCAAAGAGCCTTCCGGTAGTCCGTTTGCGCGAGTTGCGTAGCGCGGCCTTCGCCGCGCTTGAGTTACGCGGGACTACCCCCATACTTCCCCCATGACCCTGCCCGATGCCAACTTCACGCACCAGTGCCTGATCGCCATGCCCAACATGGCGGATCCGCGCTTCACGCATTCGCTGACCTACATCATCAAGCACGATGAGGAGGGCGCGGTGGGGCTCGTCGTCAACAAGCCGCTGCAACTGCCGCTGACCAAGTTGCTGGCGGAACTCAGCAGCAACCTCGTGGCGCCGTTGCGCCATCCCGACCAGCTCGTGCTCTTCGGCGGACCCATGAACACGCAGATGGGCTTCGTGCTGCATCGCGAGCAGGGCCAGTGGAACAGCACGCTGCCGATCGAGGAGGACATCTGCGTGACTAGCTCGCGCGACATCCTCGACGCCATCGCCCAGGGCCAGGGCCCCGACGACTACCTGGTGGTGCTGGGCTATGCCGGCTGGGCGGCCGGCCAGCTCGAGGAAGAGATGGCCGCCAACGCCTGGCTGAGCTGTCCGGCCGACCACGACCTGCTCTTCGGCCTGCCCTTCGAGCAGCGCTGGGAAGCGGGCATCCACAAGCTGGGTGTCGACCCGGTGTTCCTCACTAGCGAGGCCGGGCACGCCTAGGCCGGGCCGCTAGCTGCCGGTAAGCCAGGCTTCGGCCTGCCGCCGGGCTCCCGAAATTTCCGGTTCGCGCGCATTCCTTTGTGAAGGGGCAAGTCCGTGCCTGCATCTGCGGTCGAGGCTGCTTGGCCTGCGACGGCAATCGCTTCACACTTGCGCCATGTCCATATCTTCCTGCCAGCGCGTGCTGGGCTTCGACTTCGGCACCAAGCGCATCGGCGTGGCCACCGGCCAGGCTGTCACCGGCACGGCTGCACCGCTGCAGCCGGTGCCGGCCCGCGACGGCATTCCCGACTGGGCCAAACTCGACGCGCTACTTGCCGAATGGGCGCCCGAAGCGCTCATCGTCGGCCTCCCGCTCAACATGGACGACACCGAGTCCGAGCTCTCGCGCCTGGCGCGCAAGTTCGCCCGCCGCATGGCCGCGCGTTACCGCCTGCCGGTCTACATGTGTGACGAGCGCCTCTCCAGCCATTCGGCGCGCGGCCTGCTCATGGACGTGCAGGAGCGTCGGCGCGGCAAGCTGCCGGCCCTGGACTCCACCGCCGCGGTGCTGATCGCCGAAGCCTGGCTGGCCGATCCGCGGTTGCTGGCCCCGTAAGGTAGACGGGCGCAGCAAGCCCCTGCCTTCCGGCAGCGGACGCGGGCGCATGGGCACCACCCTGCACGAGGATTGCCGTCGCCCTGTTCCAGTCGTTCGCAATTCTGTTCTCCGTTGCGCCCGATTCGGCCCTGTCCCTGTAGTGCGTCATACTTTCTCCTGTACAATCGCCGCGGCCCCCAAGGAACTCCGCCATGCACTTCTCCTCCGCGCATGAAGCCAGCCGCCTGCAGCTCAACGACCATGGCCGGCTCCGGCACTTCCTCACCACCGAAGGCCTGTCCCGCGCACTGCTCACCGAAATCCTCGATACCGCCGAGACGTTTCTCGATCCGGACTCCGGCGCCATCCTGAACCGCCCGCTGCTTGCCGGGCGCACGGTGATGAACCTGTTCTTCGAGGCCTCGACGCGCACGCGCACCACCTTCGAGGTCGCCGCCAAACGTCTTTCCGCCGACGTGCTCAACATCGACATCTCCAAGAGCTCGACCAGCAAGGGCGAAACGCTGCGCGACATGCTCTGGAACCTCGAGGCGATGACCGCCGACATCTTCGTGGTGCGCCACGGCGACTCCGGCGCCGCCCACTTCATCGCCAAGCAGGTCACGCCGCACGTGGCGGTGATCAATGCCGGCGACGGCCGCCATGCGCATCCGACGCAGGCCATGCTGGACATGCTCACCATCCGCCGCCATGCCGGCGCCTTCGAGAATCTCTCGGTCGCCATCATCGGCGACATCCGCCACTCGCGCGTGGCGCGCTCGGAAATCCACGCGCTGCAGACGCTGGGCGCGAAGGAAATCCGCGTCATCGGCCCGCGCACGCTCCTGCCGCAGGGCTTCGACCAGCTCGGCGTGCAGCTCTTCGAGCGCATGGAGGAGGGCCTGGCCGACGTGGACGTGGCGATCGCGCTGCGCATCCAGAACGAGCGCATGGACTCGGCGCTGCTGCCCGGCGCGGAAGAGTTCTACGCGCTCTACGGCCTCACCCGCGAAAAACTGAAATACGCCAAGCCGGATGCCCTCGTCATGCATCCGGGGCCGATCAACCGCGGCGTGGAAATCGAATCGGAAGTGGCGGACGGCCCGCAATCCGTGATCCTGAAACAGGTGAACTACGGGATCGCCGTGCGCATGGCCGTGCTCAGCCTCGCCATGCAGGGCCAGCTCGGCGGCTGACCGGCGGGACTGCCGTATCCGAATTTTCCGCAGGAGCAGCTTCAGTCGTGCACCGGCGCCCGGGATGTCCCGGGCGCATGACGGATGAAGCCCGGGCCTGCAACGACCGCGACCACAGAACGCATTGCAACGGAGCCGACATGGCTGTTCGCATCGACAACGTCCGCCTCATCGACCCGGCCGGCGGCCAGGACACGCAAACCACGGTGCTGCTGGAGAACGGCAGCCTGATGACGGGCAGCGCCAACGTCACGGCGGCCGAAGTCGTCGACGGCGCCGGCCTCTGGCTGGTGCCGGGTTTCGTCGACCTCTGCGCACGCCTGCGCGAGCCCGGCAACAAGATGCACGGCGGCGTCGCGAGCGAGGGCCGTGCCGCGCGCGCCGGCGGCGTGCTCGACGTGGTGGTGCCGCCCGACACGCAGCCGACGCTGGATTCCGGCGCGCTCATCACGCAGCTGCTGGAGCGCGCGCAGCAGGCCGGCAATGTGCGCGTGCATGCGGTGGGCGCGCTCACCAAGGGGCTGGAAGGCAAGGCGCTCTCCAACATGGCGCGCCTGGTGAAGGCGGGCTGCATCGGCGTCGGCAACGCGCGCGCGCCGCTGGCCAGCGCCGAAACCACGCTGCGCTGCCTGGAATACGCGGCGACACTGGGTGTGACCGTGTTCTTTTCGCCGGAGGAACCCAGCCTGGCGCGCGGCTGCGCGCACGACGACTTCATGGCGGCGCGCCTCGGCCTCGGCGGCATTCCCTCCGCAGCGGAAACCGTAGCGCTGGCGACGCAGCTCCTGCTCGTCGAGCAGACCGGCGTGAAGGCGCATTTCGGGCAGCTCTCCTGCCGCGGCTCCGTCGAACTCATCCGCATCGCCAAGGACAAGGGCCTGAACGTCACCGCCGACGTCGCCATGCACCACCTGCACCTCACCGACGCCGCCATCGACGGCTTCAACAGCATGGCGCACGTGCGTCCGCCGCTGCGCAGCGAAGACGACCGTACGGCACTGCGCGAGGGCGTGAAGAGCGGCATCCTCGATGCCATCTGCTCCGATCACCAGCCGCTCGATGCCAGCGCCAAGCTGGCGCCGTTCTCCAGCACGGAACCCGGCATGAGCACGCTGGAGACGCTGCTGCCGCTCGGCCTCGAGCTAGTGCGCGACGGTGTGCTGACCGAGACCGAGCTGCTGCGCGCGCTTACCGGCAATCCGGCGCGGGTCATCGGCCTGGAGAAGCCGTCGGGCTGGGTGCTGGTGGATCCGGCGGCGCCCTGGACCGTCACGGCGGAGACC
>JAJNDL010000075.1 GCA_021156385.1 Moraxellaceae bacterium
GGTTCCTGGAACATGAGGTGCGCGGCGGCCACGCCGGCAAAGGCCCCGGCGACCTGCACCGCGATGTAGGGCGGCACCAGCCGCCAGCGCAGGCCGCCGAGCCAGGCGTCGGCCAGCGTCACCGCCGGATTGAAGTGCGCGCCCGACACGGGGCTGAAGGTGAGGATCAGCGCGACGAGGCCCGCGCCAGTGGCAAGCGCGTTGGCGAGCAGCGCAAGCGCGACGTTACCGCCGGCGAGACGCTCGCCCATGATGCCGGAGCCCACCACCACGGCGAGCAGGAAGGCGGTGCCAAGCCCTTCGGCGACGAGTCGGCGCGCGAGTGTCATTGCGCGCCGATCTCGCGCAGGTGCCGGAGCAGGGCCGGAGGGTCGAGCGTGTCCAGGGGCAGCGCCAGGAAAAGCTGGATGCGGTGGCGGATCTGCTGGCAGACCTGCTGGAAGGCGGCGCGCTTCTCGTCGTCCGTGCCCTGCACGGCGGCCGGATCCTCGAAGCCCCAGTGCGCGACGGCAGGATGGCCCGGCCATACCGGGCAGACCTCGCCGGCGGCGTTGTCGCAGACGGTGATGATGAAATCCATGTGCGGCGCGGCGGCGTCCGCGAACACGTCCCAGCTCTTGCTGCGCAGGTCGCGGACGTCGTAGCCGATGTCCTGCAGGATCTCGAGGGCGAAGGGATTGACGCGGCCGGTGGGCTGGCTGCCTGCGCTGAAGGCGCGGAAGCGGCCGCGGCCGAGTACGTTGAGCAGGCCTTCGGCCATGATGCTGCGGGCGGAATTGCCCGTGCAGAGGAAGAGCAGGTTGTAGGTCTTGTCCATGGTCAGCACCGGGAGCGGGAGGGAGGGCAGGGTTTGCCGCCGCAGCAGTTTTCGGTGAGAAAACCGATCACGGCGTTCATCGTGTCGAAGTTGGCGTTGTAGAAAATGAAGCGGCCCTCCTTGCGGGCATCGAGCAGGCCGGCAGCGCTGAGCTCGCGCAGGTGGAAGGACAGCGTCGCGTTGGGCAGGCCGGTGCGCTCGGCGATGCGACCCACCGCCAGGCCTTCCGGCCCCTGCTGCACGAGCAGGCGGAAGATGGCGAGCCGGTATTCGTTGGCAAGGGCGGAGAGGGCCGCGAGGGCGTCGCTGTTTTTCATATTTCGAAAATATTGGAAATATTGGCGGCCGGCAAGCCGGCGCGGCAGTCCTGCCCTTCGCCGCAGGACACGCTGCGGTTGCCCTTGAGGCGGCTGCCGGTCAAGGTCGGTCAAAACCGGTAAGGTCGGGGCTGAGGCTGTTCGTCAGGGGGCGGCACCGCGCTGCTCCGCAGCAGATGCGATGCCGGCCGTTTCTTGCGACTTCGTGATGGCCGGATGACAGCCGCTCAGGCCGTGCCGAGCAGGAGGCGCAGGCGGGCGACGAGGTCAGGCAGCCAGCGCGCGAGCTCGGCCTGCTCCGCGCGCCAGCGCTTCACGCAGGGCTGCAGGTCGTCTTCCTGCTGCGCGAGGCCGAGCCAGAGCGTGCGGTCGTGCCAGTCGCCGAGGCGGTCCTGCAGCCGGGCGAGCAGCTTGAGTTCCTTGCCGATGCCGTCGACTTCCTGCTCCAGCAGCTGGTAGCGCAGGCTCTTGATGTCGAGGCGCAGCCGGTGCAGGTCCGGGTCCGGCTGGTCGAGACGGCGGCGCAGCCGCTCCAGGTCACGGCTCACGGCCTTGCGGCAGCGTTTGGCGAGGGCTTCGCGGTCGGGCAGGGCGATGAGGGGCGCCGGCTCCGGGCGCGGCCGGCAGTGGTCATCGAGGTGCTGCAGGGCCTTGCCTGCCAGCAGTTCCTCGAGGCCGGCCTGGAAACGCTTGCGGCGGGGCAGGGCGGTGCGCGCGAGCCCGTGCGCGTCCAGCTCGTCGGCCAGCACCTCGAGGTCGCGCAGCGGCCCGGAGGCCTCGAGCACGCGGCCGGCGTCGCGGTAGAGCGGCGCGAAGGCGCGGCGCCCGGCCAGCGGCCGCAGCAGCGCGCGCAGGCGGCGCAGGTCGACGCGCAGGCGGTGCAGGGTCTTCGGCGCCGGCGCATGCACGAGATTGCCGAGGCTGGCGGCGAGGGCTGCCTGGCGGGCGGCGAGCTGCTGGCGGAAGTGTTTGGGGCGCATGCGGAAGCCTCTTCGTGTTGAGCGTGGCCGCTTTAGCAGGCGGCGGCGTCCCGGTCCTCGCTGCCGGCGAACCAGGAGGCGGGCCGGCGGCGGCGCGTGACGTAGAGGACGTTGCCGCCGATGCGCTTGGCTTCGCTCTTGGCATCGCCGGCGAGCGCACTCACCTCGAGATGGCTGCGGCAGTACTGCGGATCGGGCGAGCATACCCCGATGGCGAGCGACAGCAGCGGAAGCCAGCAGTCGTGGCCCTGGCGGTCCTGGCCGTGCATGCGTCCGCGCGCGGCATCCTCCTGGTTGTAGAAGGCCGGCGCCCGCGCGCGGAAATCGCGCAGCACCGCCTCGCAGCGGCGCTGCCAGTCGGTGCTGGTGAAAACCACCATGAAGTCGTCGCCGCCGATGTGCGCCACCAGATCCTGCGCGTCCGCATGCTGCACCAGGATCTCGCCGATGGCGTGGATCACCATGTCGCCGGCGGCAAAGCCGTAGGTGTCGTTATAGGGCTTGAAGTGGTTGCAGTCGACATAGGCGACATGCAGCACGCGGTAGCTGGCGAGTGCAGCCTCGATATGCCGGGCAAGGCTGCTGTTGCCGGGCAGGCCGGTGAGCGGGCTGGCCTCGCGGGCATCGCGGATCTGCAGCTCGGTGATGCAGCGCAGCAGCTCGCGCACGCGCACGAGACCGGTGTAGCGCTCGTCGTCGTCCACCACCACGATGCTGTGCGGCAGCTCGTCGCTCTCCGCGCTGATCTCGATGAGGTGGCGCCCGGCCTCCAGCAGCGGCGTGGTCGCCGGCAGCACGATGGCGGTCTGCATGATGTCGGCCACCGGCTTGCGCTCGTTGAGGGCGCGTCCGTAGGGCTGCGCGAACAGCTCGAGCAGGTAGCTGCGCTCGACGATGCCGAGCGGGTGGCCGTCGCGCACCACCGCCGCGACCGGCAGGCCGGCGAGGTGCCGGAAGCGCTGCTCCAGGCGCCGCGTCGATTCCTCGGGACTGATCACCAGGGTGTCGCCGACAAGGCTGCCGAGGTGGTGGGTGATGGGCAGCGAACAGGAGGACAGGGCGGAGGTCATGGCGGGCGGGTCACCGGACTGGAGTTTTGCCACCGTAGGCAGCGCGTGTGACGGCCGTATGACGGCCACGGCGCGCGCCGCTCAGGCGGGGCTCAGCAGCGACGCCGGGCGCAGCGGCACGAGGTGGCTCTCGAACTGCCGCGCGGCGTGCTCCCAGCCGCAGTGCAGGGCGGCAGCGCGCACCGTGGCGTGGTCGAGGGCGAGGGCGGCGAGGCAGGCGGTGCGCAGGTCGTCGCGCAGGCTGCCGGTGACGCCCTCCTGCACCACGTCGAGCGGGCCGGGCACCGGGTAGGCGGCGACGGGCAGGCCGCAGGCCATGGCCTCCAGCATCACGAGGCCGAAGGTTTCGTGGCGGCTCGGGAAGACGAAGACGTCGCCGCAGGCGATCCAGCCGGCGAGTTCGGTGCCGAACTGGTAGCCGGTGAAGAGGGCCTGCGGGTATTGCGCCTGCAGCGCGGCGCGTGCCGGGCCGTCGCCGATGACGAGCTTGCTGCCCGGCAGGTCCAGTGCGAGGAAGGCGTCGAGGTTCTTCTCCACCGCGAGACGGCCCGCATAGACCCAGACGGGCCGGGGCAGGTCGACGAGCTTGCGGTGCGCCGGCGAGAACGTGGCGGTGTCGACGCCGCGGCCCCACAGCGCGAGATTGCCGAAGCCGTAGCCGGCGAGGTGCTCGCGCATGTGCGGCGTCGCCACCAGCGTGGCGTCGGCGCGGCCATGGAACCAGCGCAGCAGGCGGTAGACGACGTCGACCGGAACGGGCAGGCGCGCACGCACGAGCTCGGGGAAGCGCGTGTGGTAGGAGGTGGTGAAGCGCAGTCCGCGGCGCACGCAGTACGAGCGGGCGGCCAGGCCGACCGGGCCTTCCGTCGCGATGTGCAGGCGCTCGGGCGCGAATTCGTCGAGCAGGCGCGCGAGGCGCGGGCCCGGCCACCAGGGCAGGCGGATCTCCGGGTAGCTCGGCAGCGGGAAGGTGCGAAAGCCGCTGGCCGGCGAGAACACCTTCACCTTGTGGCCGAATTTCGCGAGCTCGTCGCAGGTGCGGTCCAGCGTGGTGACCACGCCGTTGACCTGGGGCTTCCAGGCGTCGGTGCAGAGGGCGATTTTCATGCGCGCAGTTTCGGCAGCGTGCATGACGGCGAGTTGTCAGTGCGGTGAAACTTTCATGATGCGACAGTGCGCGCACAGTTTGCGACACGCAGTAACGTTGTGCTTCTACAGAAGAAACTTTGCCATCGATGAAGTTCTGTCGCCTTAACGTGCCTGTAAGAAAACTGGCACGCCGCTGTAGCCTGGCGCGCCTAGTCTTCACCGCATGAACAAATCGCTATCGCACAGCCACGATCCGCGTGGCCTGACCCGTCTGGATGCGTTCGAACACCGCATCTGTATTGCCCTCAACCAGTCCTCGCGCCGGCGGGCGGTCGGCCTGCTCTTCAGGGTGGTGAGCCGCCTCGGCGACGGCGTCTTCTGGTATGCGCTGATGGGCGCGCTCGCGCTGATCGGCGGTACGGAGGGGCGCATCGCCGCGCTGCAGATGGGCCTGACCTCGCTGGCCGGCGTCGCGCTCTACAAGGTGCTGAAAGCACGCCTCGTGCGCGAGCGGCCCTTCATCACGCACAGCGACATCCGCTGTGTCGCCGCACCGCTCGACCGCTACAGCTTTCCCTCCGGGCACACGCTGCAGGCGGTGCTCTTCACCACGCTGGCGCTGGCCTGGTTCCCGGTGCTGGCGCCGCTGCTGCTGCCCTTCACGCTGCTGGTCGCGCTCTCGCGCATGGTGCTCGGCCTGCACTATCCCACCGATGTGGTGTGCGGCGCCGCGATCGGCTGGGGCCTCGCCAAGCTGTCACTAAGCCTGTTGCCGCTCCTGTAGCCCGCTGCCTGCCGGTGCCGGCTCGTTGCCGGTCGCGAAGCCGCCTTTTCCATTTCCCTCCCTGCGTGCCGCCAGCATTCCTCGGCCCATGTCTACCGTCGGGCGGCGCCCGGCTGCCCCTGGGCCACGGCCCTGGCTAGAGTCGGCCTGTCCCGACTTCCTCCGCCCTTGCTGCGACGGGCCGCGGCAGCACTGCAGGAACAGTGGCATGCACGACAGAACGGAACTCTCCCGCATCTTTCTCGCCGACGCGCAGACCAATGCGCTGCAAGGCTCGGTGCACTGGGCGCCGGCGAAATCGCTCTGGCTCAGCGCCCATTTTCTCGTGGCCCTCGTCGGCGGCGCGCTCACGTTCTCCTGGAGCGCGCTCGGCGTCTTTTTCATCACCACGGCGGCCACGCTCTGCCTCGGGCATTCGCTCGGCATGCACCGCCGCCTCATTCACAACAGCTACGAGTGCCCGCGCTGGCTGGAGTATTTCCTGGTGCACTGCGGCGTGCTGGTCGGCCTCGCCGGGCCCTTCGGCATGACGCATACGCACGACCTGCGCGACTGGGCGCAACGCCAGGGCGACTGCCATTCCTATCTGCGCCACGGCTCCGGCCTGCTGAAGGATGGCTGGTGGCAGCTGCACTGCGACCTCCTGCTCGATCATCCGCCGCAGTTCCGCCCCGAGGCACGCATGGCGAATGACCGCGTGCTGCGCTTCATGGAGCGCAGCTGGATGGCGCAGCAGCTGCCGCTGGCGCTGCTGCTGTTCCTGCTGGGCGGCTGGGCCTTCGTGGTGTGGGGCATCTGCGCGCGCGTCACGGTCTCGGTGACCGGGCACTGGCTGGTGGGCTACTACGCGCACAACCAGGGCGGCATGGACAACGAGGTCGTCGGCGCCGCGGTGCAGGGCCGCAACGTGAAATGGATGTCGTACGCCACCATGGGCGAGAGCTGGCACAACAACCATCACGCGTTTCCGGGCTCGGCACGCCTCGGCCTCTATCCCGGCCAGGCCGATCCGGGCTGGCGGGTGCTCATGGCTTTGCGCCGCGTCGGCTTGGTATGGGATGTCGTGCTGCCGCACGACCTGCCGGCGCGCAAGCAGTTGCGGCCGCTGACGGAGCGGGCGCGCGCGGCCGTCGTCCCCGGTGGCCGGGCGCGTTCAGGTTTGCTGGGTGGAGAAATCCCTTGAGTATCATTTGTTGCATTCGCTCACACTGGATCGCGCTTTGAAGAAAATTCGTCCCCTGATTAAGCCCATGACCCTGGTCTTTCTTCCATTGTAC
>JAJNDL010000076.1 GCA_021156385.1 Moraxellaceae bacterium
TGCTGCGTCCGCAGGTCATCTCGCAGGCCGGCCAGACGCCCTACGAGATCATTGCCGACGACGGCCTGGTGACGCTGCGCCGCTACCGGCCGCTGACCGTGGACAGCATCCAGGCCGGCAGCGAGACCGTCGCGGTCGCGCAGCAGCGCCAGCGCGTGCCGGTGGTCATCGTGCCGCCGCTTGCGGTGAACATGCTGATCTATGACCTGTTCCCGACGCGCTCGCTGGTGAAGTACCTGCTGGCACGCGGCTTCGAGGTCTACCTCATCGACTGGGGTACGCCCGGCAAGCAGCACGCGCACTACAACCTGCATACCTATGTCGTCGAACTGATGCCGGCGCTGCTCGCCAAGGTGCGCCAGCACAGCGGCGAACAGGACCTCTCGCTGCACGGCTGGAGCATGGGCGGCATCCTCGCGCTCTGCTACGGCGGCGTCATGAACGACCCGCACATCCGCAATCTCGTCGTGCTCGGCGCTCCCGTGAACTCGCACGCCTCGGGCACGCTGGGCAAGATGTACCAGTTCGTCAGCCGCCGCGCGGAATGGGTGCGCGAGCACACCGGCTTCCGCATCCACAAGCTCAACCCGCGCCTGCTCTACACGCCAGGCTGGGTGAATGCGGTGGGCTTCAAGCTCACCAATCCCGTCGGCACCGTGATGGGCTACTGGGATCTCCTGAAGAAACTCGGCGACCGGGACTTCATCGTCGAGAGCGCCACCAACGCCACTTTCCTCAACCGCATGGTCGCCTACACCGGCGGCATCGTGCAGGACATGATGGTGCGCATCTGGATCGACAACGAGATGGCCGACGGCGTGATGCCGGTGGGCGACCGCACGGCCGATCTCAAGCAGGTCGGCTCCAACCTGCTCGCCTTCGCGGGCACGAGCGACACGATGGTGACCAAGGACGCGGTGATCACGCTGCTGGACCTGGTCGGCTCGGAAGACCGCAGCTTCCACGTCGTGCCGGGCGGCCACATGGGCATCCTCTCCGGCAGCAAGGCGCCGCAGACGGCCTGGAAGCTCACGGCAGACTGGCTGGCCACGCGCTCGCAGTAACCGCGAGACGAAAGCAGCGCGGCAAGCAACCGCGCCAATGCAAAGGGCAGCCTCGGCTGCCCTTTGTGTTTTCAACGCCCGCTCAGGCGCGAACGCCTGGCCGGCCGCACCTGCCCGGGGGCGCCTAACCCGCCTTGCGCACTTCCTCGATCTCGTCGAGCTCGCGCCGCGCCAGCGCCTCGAGGGCCGGCCCGTGCAGCACGCGGCCGTCGATGGCGGAGAAGCGCGAACCGTGGCAGGGGCAGTCCCAGCTCTTCTCGGCGCCGTTGAACTGCAGCACGCAGCCCATATGCGTGCAGGTGGCGGAGTGCGCGTGCATCTCGCCTTGCTCGTCGCGGTAGAGCGCGATCTGCCCGTGCGTGGCTGCCACCACCTTGCCTTCGCCGATGGCGAGTTCGGGCGGCTGCCGGCGCAGGCGATCGCCCACCCAGTGCTTGCCGATGGTGAAGGTGAGGCGCATGAGGTCGCGCGTGCCGGCGAGGTTCACGCGGTTCGGCGCGAACACCTCCGCCCAGGGATTCTCGCGACCCAGGATGAGGTCGCGCAGCAGCAGGCCGGCGACGGTGCCGGTGGTCATGCCCCAGCCGCCGAAGCCGGTGGCGACGTAGAGATGCTTCGACACCGGCGAAAGGCGCCCGATGTAGGGCACGTGGTCGATGCTCTGGTGGTCGTGCGTGGACCAGTGATGGGTGATCTCCGCCACCGGCAGCACCTGGCGCGTCCAGTCGGCGAGACGCTGGTAGCGAGCCCGCGTGTCGCCGCCCTCGCCCACCGGATGCCCTTCGCCGACCACGATCGCCATCGGGCCCGACTCACCCTCGTAACTGCGCAACGAGTGCGTGCGCTGCACGTTGATGAACATGCCCGCGGGCGCCGGCCCGTCGAGGCGCGCGGTCAGCAGGTAATGACGGTAGGGCCGCAGGCGCAGAGCATAGAGCGAGTGGTCGGGAAAGGGATAGTGCGTGGCGAAGATGACGTCGCGTGCGCGGATGGTGCCGCGCCGCGTGTACACCGTGCAGGGCTCGCCCTGCTCCACCTTGAGCGCGCAGGTGTTCTCGAAGACATGGCTGCCGTCGCCGGGGATCGCCTGCGCCAGGGGCAGCAGGTCTCGCTGAAGCGCGCTGGCAGGCCGCAGCGCAGCGCGGCCTCGGCCTCGCGGTGCAGTTGCGCGACTTCCTCGTCGGTCTCGGCCCAGGTCCAGGCCTCGGTGCGCTGCAGGTCGCAGTCGATGCCGCGGGCCTGCGCCTGTTGCGCGATGTGCTCGATGGCGGCCTGGTTGGCGTCGGCATAGGCGCGTGCCTTGTCCTCGCCGAAATGCTGCACGAGATGGGTATAGATCAGGGTGTGCTGCGAAGTGACCTTGGCCGTGGTCTGCCCGGTGACGCCCTGCAGCAGCCGCCCGGCGTCGAGCAGGGCGACGCTGCGCCCGGCGGCCTTGAGCTCGCTGGCCGCCGTGATGCCGCTGATGCCGCCGCCGATGACGGCGACGTCCACCTCGACGGGCTCCGACTGCATCGGGAACATCACCTCGGGGGCCGTATCCAGCCAGAGCGACGTGGCCTTGCCCATGGGCTGCCTGTCCATGCTGCCTCCTGTGCCGGATGCCCGGCTTCGTGTGCATGGCATTCATTGCAGCGCGGGTACGAGGCGGCATCAGTAGGTAAGTTGTTGGCGCCGTGTCAGCCCTTCCCGCCCCGTGCCGCTTGCGGCAGCATTGGCGTCTTCCGTTGTCACTTCCGCATCCGGCATGAACCACGTCCAGCTCACCGAAGACCAGGTCCGCTTCATTCAGGGCCGTGTCTCCATCGTCGCCGCCTCGCGTGACGTGCGTCGCGTGCCCTCGGTAGCGCGCGCCGCCGGCTGCCGCGTCGCCGCCGGCCGCGAGGCGATCACGCTGCTGCTGCCGACGCTGCAGTGCCAGCAGCTGCTGGCCGACATCGCCACCACGCGCACCCTCGCCGTCGTCTTCACCGAGCCCAGCACGCACCGCACGCAGCAGTTCAAGGGCAGCGACGCGCAGGAGACGCCGCTCGAGGCGGGAGACAGGGACCTTGCCGCCGCGCACAACCTCGGTTTTGCCGAGGCCATCATGCCGCTCGGCTATTCGCGCGAACTCGCCCTCGGCGTGCACGACGTGCCCGACGGCCGGCTCACCGCCGTCACCTTCCACGTCGACGCCGTGTTCGAGCAGACGCCGGGCCCGAAGGCGGGCGTAAAGGTGAGCCAGTGAATTCGCGCTTCTGCCTCGAGCACCTGCGTCCCTGCCTCGAGGGCGAGATCCCGACCGCGCTCGCCACCTGCGGTGCCGACGGCACGCCGAACGTTACCTATGTGTCCCAGGTGCATTACGTCGATCACGAGCACGTTGCGCTCACCTTCCAGTTCTTCAACAAGACGCGCGAGAACATCCTGGCCAATCCGCAGGCCACGGCCTACGTGATCCACCCCGAGACCGGCGCGCGCTTCCGCCTCGCGCTGCTCTACCGCCGTACCGAGACCGAAGGGCCGCTGTTCGAGAGCATGAAGGCCAAGCTCGCCGGCCTCGCCTCGCAAACCGGCATGGCCGGCGTGTTCAAGTTGCAGGGCTCCGATGTCTACCAGGTGCTGGACGTCGAGCACGTGCCGGGCCGCGAGCTGCCGCCCTCGCGCTTTTCGCGCAACCGCCTCGCCGGCCTGCGCCGGCTCTCGGCACGCGTTGCCGCCTGCACCGATCTCGCCACGCTGCTCGAGCAGGCGCTGGAGAGCCTGGAGCGTGACTTCGACATCCGCCACGCCATGGTGCTCTTCGCCGACAGCCATGCACGCAAGCTCTACACCGTGGCCACGCGCGGCTATGCGCAGAGCGGCATCGGCTCCGAGTTCCCGATCGGACGCGGCATCATCGGCGTCGCCGCGGAAGTGCGCACGCCGATCCGCATCCTCTTCATGGCCTCGGAATACGCCTACTCGCAGGCCATCCGCGAACACATGGCGGAAGCCGGCATGGCCGACAAGCTCGAGACCGAGATTCCCTTCCCCGGCCTGCCTTCGCCACACAGCCAGCTCGCCGTGCCCATCGTCGCGGCGGGGCGCCTGCTCGGCGTGCTGCACGTGGAAAGTCCCGAGCCGCACCGCTTCAGCTACGACGACGAGGATGCGCTGGTGAGCGTGGCCACGCTGCTGGGTGAAGCCACGCTCTCGCTGCAGGCCGCCGCCGAGTGCAGTGCCGATGAAGCACGGAGTGATGCCGGCACGCCGCCCGTACCGGGCGCGGCGCTGGCGGTGAAGTACTACGCGGCGAACCACAGCGTCTTCCTCGGCGAGGACTACCTGATCAAGGGCGTGGCCGGGGCGATTTTCTGGCGGCTGCTGCAGCTGCATGAAGAAGAGGGCCGCACCGAGTTCACCAACCGCGAGCTGCGCCTCGACCCGGCGCTGAAGCTGCCCGATATCGACGACAACCTGGAGGCGCGGTTGATCCTGCTGCAGCGCCGGCTGGCGGAGCGGCAGGGATTCATCGCCATCGCGAAGACGGGACGCGGGCGTTTCCGCCTGCAGGTGAAGCGGCCGCTGCTACGGCAGGAAATGCCGGGGCGCTGAGCATGGAGCAGAAAGCGGATGAACTGGCGGACCTGCCGGCCTTGCAGGCCGAGGTCCAGCGGCGGGTCGGCCGCAATGTCATCAACTTCCAGAAGCTGGAAGCGCTACTGAAGTCCATCCTCACCCACGGCGAACTCAATGCGCCACTGGGTGGACTTACGGAAACGTTCAGGCGCAAACAAAAAGCCTTGTCGAAAGCGACCTTGGGAGCACTCGCAGCGGGCTATCTGGAAACCGCTTCACGCAGGCAGCCTCCCGTCCAACATCCGGACCTGCTCGGCGATTTTTCTTTCACGTCCAGGCTGGATGCTGAAAGTCCCGCCCTGGTCAGACATAAAGATGTGCTTGCGCTGCTTGTCGAGCAGCGTAACAGGCTGATCCATCAACTGCTTCCCGCCCGCGACAATGCGTCGCGCGCCAGCTGTGTCCGGCTGCTGGAGGAGCTGGACGCGCAACACGCGCTTCTCTCGGAGGAGTTCGGAAGCATCCGGAACATTCACGATGCCGTGATGGCGGCGCGGGCCGAAGCACTTTCCCTGCTCCGGGAAGAGCTAGACAAGATATCCGCCGATCGAGATCAGCCCCGGCGGGACGAACGCAAGCCGGACGATCGATGACCCGGCATTTCCGCAATAAAAAGCCCGCAGCGAGCGGGCTTTTTCATTTTCCGTCGCGCTCAGGCGCGCCGCACCATCACGTTCCCGGTAAACGCCAGGATCGTCAGCAGCATCAACGACGAGCTGATGCCCAGCACCGGCCCCATGCTCGGGTTGCCTTTGAGACTGGCGGTGAGGGCTCCCATCATCACGACGAGCGCGACGTTGTGCACCCAGAACTGCACCGTGGCGATCCGGCTGGCGCCGGCCTGCGGGAAGAAGTGGTAGATGACGCCGATCAGCGTCAGCGACACCCAGCCCAGCAGGTTGAGGTGGGCATGCACGGGGAAGAGACTGTGGTCACCGCTCGCGCCCATGACTACGCCCAGTGTCACCGCCACGCAGAAATAGATAAGGGCGGCATAGATCCAGCGTTGTGCGAATGCCTGCATGTTGTTCTCTCCTTTTTTTGTGGAAATCCTGAAGGCCAGCCGCTTTATACCACGCCGGTGAAATCCGCCGGCACCGCGTGCAGACCGAGCGCGGCATCGAGTTTCTGCCGGTCGCGCGTCGTGAGCAGCCCGCGCGCCATCTGCAGCATGCCCTCGAAAGTCTCGGCCGGCGCGTTCTGGCGGATCATGCCGAGGAAGCCGGCACGTTCCGTGGCGCTCATGGCGCGCAGCATCCAGCCCAGCGAGAGGCGGCTGTCCTCGGGCGTCAGCGAGGCGACAATGGCGCCTTCGATCGCGCGGATCTCGTCGTCGCTGTGCGTCTCCCAGAGCACGCGGTTGTGCTCGCGCTCTTCCATGGCCATGTGCTCGAGGTTCTCGGCAACGAAGCGCGCCAGCTCGCGGTAGAGCTCGCGCGCGGCGGCCTCGCGGCGCAGGGCCGGCAGGCGGCGCAGGGTGTCGCAGAGCGCGGTGAGTGTCGCGATGTCCTGCTCGTGGTGCTCGTGGTCCTGGCCGCCCTTCGCGGTGGAGCCGGGGCGGCGGCTTTCCATCGCCGGATGGACGAAGCGGTTCTCCTTGGCGAGGTGGGAGAGGCAGAAGGCGAGCAGGTCGGTGACCTCGTTCATGACGAAATCCACCTCCTCATTGTCGCTCCAGTCGAGGCGGCCCACCGCCACCAGGGTGTGGGCGAAACAGGCGCGCAGGCCCTTGTGGATGAAGGCATAGATGTCGAAGCGGGCGGTCGGTTGCATGGCGGTCTCCTGTGGCCGTGTTCCGGGGCGACAGGGGAATGCTAGGCAGGGGCGTTTTGCCGCGTTGCGAAATAGCCGCTAAGGGATTCCTAAAAGTTTCCTAACGCCGCGGGTGCGTTGGCATGGAACGGGGCAGCGCCTATGCTCCACGGCCCGCCCGCTTTCCCGACCGCCATGTCCACGCCGAACGCCGACTCGCTGCTGCGCCATCCCGATTTCCTCATGTACTGGGGCGTGCGCCTCTGCTCGATGATGGCCTTCCAGATGCTGGCCGTGGCCGTGGGCTGGCAGGTCTACGACCTCACCGGCAGCGTGCTGGCGCTGGGCTATATCGGGCTCGCCGGCTTCCTGCCGTCGCTGCTGCTGGTGTTCGTGATCGGGCAGGTGGCAGACCGCTTCGACCGCCGCCGCGTGGTGCAGCTCGGCCACGTGCTGGAAGCCGTGATCGCCGCGGGGCTGGCGCTGGGCAGCTGGCAGGGCTGGCTGTCGGTCACGCACATCTTCGTCGGCGTCTTCCTGCTCGGCGTGGGCAAGGCTTTCTCGGCGCCGGCGCTCTCGGCGCTGCTGCCCAGCCTGGTGCCGACACCGGTCCTGCCGCGCGCGGTCAGTGCCGGCAGCGCCGCCATGCAGGCCGCCATCATCCTGGGCCCGGCCGTGGGCGGCTTCCTGTATGTCGCCGGGCCGACCGCCGTGTATGTCGCCGGCGCGCTGCTCTTCGCCGCGTCGGTGCTGATGCTGGGCCTGATCCGCGCGCGGCAGGCAGCCCGCGCCGCGCCGGAGCATCCGGAGGACAGCTCGGTGTTCGCCGGGCTGCGCTTCATCCGCAGCAAGCCGGTGGTGTTCGGCGCCATCTCGCTGGACCTCTTCGCCGTGCTGCTGGGCGGCGTCACCGCCATGCTGCCGGTGATCGCCAAGGACCTGCTGCACACCGGCCCGGAAGGCCTCGGCGTGCTGCGCTCGGCGCCGGCCGTGGGCGCGCTGCTGGTGTCGTTCTGGCTGGCGCGCTTTCCCATCGAGCGCCGCGCCGGCTACGTCATGTTCGGCGGCGTCGCCGTGTTCGGGCTTGCCACCATCGTCGTGGGCCTGACCACCGACTTCTGGGTCGCCACCGCGGCGCTGCTAGTGCTGGGCGGGGCCGACATGCTCTCCGTGGTGATCCGTTCTTCCCTCGTGCAGCTGGAGACGCCGGACGCCATGCGCGGCCGCGTGAACGCCGTGAATTTCCTTTTCATCGGTGCCTCCAACCAGCTCGGCGAGTTCCGCTCGGGCGTGTCGGCAGCCCTGATGGGCCTGGTGCCGTCCATCGTGGCGGGCGGCGTCGGCGCCCTCGCCGTGGTGGCGCTGTGGATGCTCTGGTTCCCGGAGCTGGCGAAGCGCGACCGGCTGGTGGACGAGGACGCCCGAGCCGCCTGAGGCCGACACTTGTCCAACAATTACATCGACGGATGGCATTGCGTTGCCGCGCCCCAGTAGCCACCATGTGAACACTTGTTCACTGAGTGCCTCGCCATGACCGAGAACACCCTGCCCGTCGTCGTGCCCCCCGCCGAACCCGCCCCCAGGGCGGGGGCGACCGTCGCCGCTGCTGCCCCGGCCGTACTGAGCGCCGGCGTCGCCCTGGCCCACGTCGGCCTGATCGCGGCCAGCGGCATTGCCCGCCTCGCCGCCTCCACCCACGCTACCATCACCCGCGGCCCCTTTCCCTGGAAGGAAGCCGCCCAGCCCGAAAAGGCGCCCCTGCCCTACACCCTGGTCTCCAGGAGCCTGCTCTTCTTCGCCAACCTAGCGGCGAAGCTCGGCAAGGTGCTGCCGCCCCCGCAGCCGCACGGCCTGCTGGGCAGCGCCCTGAACGGCGTGGTCGGCCACACCCTGGCCGAGGTGGACTCGCCG
>JAJNDL010000077.1 GCA_021156385.1 Moraxellaceae bacterium
GTGTCCTTCAGCCAGTCGGTGTTGGGCAGCAGGCCGATCTGCACGAACACGCCCTCCAGCTCGACGCGATGCACGTCGCCGCTGCCGCGGTCCTTGTAGCTGAGCGCATTCACCTTGCGACCGTCGCCGTGCACTTCAGTGGTCTGCGCCGAGACGACGACGCTGACGTTGGGCAGGCTGTGCAGCTTTTTCTGCAGCACGGCATCGGCGCGCAGCTTGCCGTCGAACTCCAGCAGCGTGACATGGCTGACGATGCCGGCGAGATCGATGGCCGCCTCGACGCCGGAGTTGCCGCCGCCGATCACGGCGACGCGCTTGCCCTTGAAGAGCGGGCCGTCGCAGTGCGGGCAGTAGGCGACGCCGCGGCCGCGGTACTCCTGCTCGCCCGGCACGTTCATCTCGCGCCAGCGCGCGCCGGTGGCGAGCACGATGGTCTTGCTGCGCACGCTCGCGCCGTTGGCCAGGTGCACCTCGTAGAGGCCGTCCTGGTTCTCGATCAGCAGTTCGGCGCGCTGGCCGTTCATGATGTCGACATCGTATTCATTCACGTGCTGTTCCAGGGCCAGCGCCATCTTCGGGCCTTCGGTCTCGGTCACCGAGACGAAGTTCTCGATGGCCAGCGTATCCAGCACCTGGCCGCCGAAGCGCTCGGCGACGACGCCGGTGCGGATGCCCTTGCGCGCGGCATAGATCGCGGCCGCCGCGCCGGCGGGACCGCCGCCGACGATGAGCACATCGAATTCGTCTTTCGCACTGAGTTTCTCGGCATCGCGCGCGGCGGCACCGGTGTCGACCTTGGCGAGGATTTCTTCCAGCGCCATGCGGCCCTGCCCGAAAGGCGCGCCGTTCAGGAACACGCTGGGCACGGCCATGACCTGGCGCGCGTCGACCTCGGACGGGAAGAGCGCGCCGTCGACCATGGTGTGGCGGATGCCGGGATTCACCACGGCCATCAGGTTCAGCGCCTGCACCACGTCGGGACAGTTGTGGCAGGAGAGCGAGACATAGGTCTCGAAGGTGAAGCCGGCCGGCAGCGCGCGGATCTGCTCGATGACGTCGGCGTCGACCTTGGGCGCATAGCCGCTGACCTGCAGCAGTGCCAGCACCAGCGAGGTGAATTCGTGGCCGAGCGGCAGGCCGGCGAAACGCACGCGGGCATCTTCACCGACGCGCTTCACGGCGAAGGACGGCCGGCGCGGCTCCTGCGCATCCTCGCTCACGGCGATGCGGTCGGAGAGTGCGGCGATCTCGGCAACGAGCGCGCGCAGCTCGCGCGATTTCTCGCTGTCGTCGACCGCCAGCACCAGCTCGATCGGGTTCACGAGCCGGGTCAGGTAGCTTTGCAACTGGGCTTTCAGGGTGGCGTCGAGCATGGCGTTTGCCTCATCTCTGCATTTAATTGAAAGGGCCAGGGCTTGTGGCTCGGCCCGCGGTCGCGCCGGTAAGGCGCTCACTGCCTTGCAAAAATCAGCGTCAGGGCGAGACAGCCCGGGGAGCGAACCCCCGGGCCGATGCGGACCAGGAGGGCAGGCACAGCCGGAATGCGGAGTCCGCTTCCCGGGCCGTCTCGGCGGGCGGGATGCCGCAGCACCCCGCCCGTGCAACCGGCATCAGATCTTGCCGACCAGGTCCAGCGAGGGCTTCAGGGTCTCGGCGCCCTCGTCCCACCTGGCCGGGCAGACTTCGCCCGGGTGGCTCGCCACGTACTGCGCGGCCTTGACCTTGCGCAGCAGCTCGCTGGCGTCGCGGCCGATGCCGTTGTCGTGGATCTCGCAGAGCTTGATCTGGCCTTCGGGGTTGATGACGAAGGTGCCGCGCAGCGCCAGGCCTTCTTCCTCGATCATCACTTCGAAGTTGCGCGTGATGGTGCCGGTGGGGTCGCCGATCAGCGGGTACTTCACCTTGGCGATGGCGGGCGAGTGGTCGGCCCAGGCCTTGTGCGAGAAATGCGTGTCGGTGGAGATGCCGTAGATTTCCACGCCCAGCTTCTGGAATTCCGCATAGCGGTCGGCCAGGTCTTCCAGCTCGGTCGGGCACACGAAGGTGAAGTCGGCCGGGTAGAACACGACGACGGACCACTGGCCCTTCAGGGTCTGGTCGGTGATATCGACGAACTTGCCGTTGTGGTAGGCGGTGGCGCGGAAGGGTTTGACGACGGTGTTGATCAGGTTGGACATGGGCGTTCTCCTTTGGGTGATCTGTCCCGGAACAGGAGAAAGCTTAGGCAGCGGGGTTTGCGGACTGAAATCGAATGTCCAAAAAAAGTCTATTGGCATTGCCTATGGCTGAGCCTGGGCCCGGGCTTATGCCTTTTTGGCTGGGGCTTATGCCCAAGCGCGTTATAACTCCATAAAAAAGCATTCTTTTTAATTCCAAAACGCGCTCGCTAGGCTCCTCCCTACCAAGCAATCAGGGGTGATGCCATGAATCCGATCTTCTCCCGCCTGCGCGCCGCGGCCGTTGCCGCCACGCTGGGCCTCTCCGCCGCGCTGGCTTCTGCCGGCACCGTGAACCTGCTCAACGTCTCCTACGATCCGACGCGCGAGCTCTACGAGGAATACAACAAGGCCTTCGCCGCGCACTGGAAGCAGAAGACCAGTGATGACGTCGTGGTGAAGCAGTCGCATGGCGGCTCCGGCAAGCAGGCCCGCGCCGTGATCGACGGCCTCGAGGCCGACGTGGTGACACTTGCACTGGCCGGCGACATCGACCAGGTCGCCGCCCGCCGCAACCTGATCGCGCCGAATTGGGCCAGCCGCCTGCAGCACAACGCCTCGCCCTACACCTCGACCATCGTGTTCCTGGTGCGCAAGGGCAACCCGAAGGGCATCAAGGACTGGAACGACCTCGTGAAGCCCGGCGTCGCGGTGATCACGCCGAACCCCAAGACCTCGGGCGGCGCACGCTGGAACTATCTCGCGGCCTGGGGCTACGCGCGGAGCCTGCCAGGCGCCAATGCCGACAAGGCCAAGGCCTTCGTGAAGGCGCTGTTCAAGAACGTCCCGGTGCTGGATTCCGGTGCGCGCGGCGCCACCACCACCTTCACCGAGCGCGGCATCGGCGACGTGCTGCTGGCCTGGGAGAACGAAGCCTTCCTGGCCGTGAAGGAGCTCGGTCCGGACAAGTTCGAGATCGTCGTGCCCTCCGTGTCCATCCTGGCCGAGCCGCCGGTGGCCGTGGTCGACAAGAACGCGAAGAAGCACCGGACGGAGGCCGTGGCCACCGCCTACCTGCAGTACCTGTATTCGCCGCAAGGCCAGGAGATCGCCGCGCGCAACTACTACCGCCCGCGCGATGCCAAGGTGGCGGCCAAGTACGCCACGCAGTTCCCCAAGGTGAAGCTCTTCACCATCGCCGACTTCGGCGGCTGGGCCCGCGCCCAGGACGCCCACTTCGCCGACGGCGGCACCTTCGACGAGATCTACGTCCCCGGTCGCCGGTAATCACCATCGCCGCCCGGGCCTCCGGCCCGGGCCACAGGAGCAAGCGAACATGAGCATCGAAGCCGTCAACGTGCGCAACCAGTTCCGCGGCCGCATCCGCGAGATCATCACCGGCCCCGTGGTCTCCGAAGTCGAAGTGGAGACACCCATGGGCATCGTCACCTCCGTCATCACCACGCGCTCCATCCGCGACCTCAACCTCACGGTGGGCTCGGAGGTGGTGGCGCTGGTGAAGTCCACGGAAGTGGCGCTGGCCGTCCTCTGAGTGCGGGCCCGGAGCCGTCCATGACTGCCATCGTCCAGCTCATCCACGACAATCCGCTGGCGCTGCGCTTCATCGGCCACGTGCTGGAGCAGCAGGGCGGCTACGTGGTGCTGGCGGCGGCGGACAGCGACGAGGCCTTGCGCACCCTGCACCTCCACGACGAAGCCCTGGTGCCCGACGTCGTGGTGACCGGCAGCCGCCAGCACGCCGCCGTGCTGGCCTCGCCGCTGCGGCGGCTCGACACCGGCGCCGGCCGCCTGCCGGTGATCGTGCTGGACGAGGACGCACGCGTCGCCATCACCCCGGCCGCCCACCGGGTCGCGCCCGAGCCGCGCGAGCTGCTGCTCAAGCTCAAGGCGGTGCTGCGGCCTGCCGCCGTCAGCGAACAGGTACTGGAGCACGAGGGCCTGCGCCTGGACCCGGCGCAGCGCCAGGCGCTGGCCGGGCACCTGCCCCTCAACCTCACCGCGCAGGCCTTCCGCCTGCTGCATTTCCTCATGGCCCACCCGGGCCGGGTCTACAGCCGCGCGCAACTGCTGCAGGCGGTGTGGGCCGGCCAGCCCCACGTCGAGGAACGCACGGTGGACGTGCACGTCTACCGCCTGCGCAACCAGCTCGCGCGCTACGGCTACGGCCACCTGGTCGAGGCCGTGCGCGGCAGCGGCTACCGTTTCGCCGCGACCGCGCCGCGCCGGCCCGTGCAGGGCACCGGCATCCGCTTCGCGCCCTGAGGCCATGATGCGCTGCCCGGGCTTTCCGGGACGGCCTGCCCGGCCCCGGCGTTTCCAGGCTTGCACAGTGGCAGCCCCACCCGCCCGTGCGCTGCAGGTTCGCTGACGACGTTACCGCGCGAGCACGCTGACAATGCCGGCCCACCGGGCTGGCGACGCCCGCCATATAACCAAAAGGCAGCTTGTCCAAAGATTTATGTATTTCTGCTGTCCGGCAGCGGTCGCTACAGTGCAGCCGCTGCCGTCCGTGCCGACAGCAGCTTGTCCGAGGAGTTCGTCGCGATGTTGTCCACCTGGCGCAAACCCAGCGTCCTGCCCGGCTTCGGCCTGACCCTGGGTTACACCATCCTGTACCTCAGCCTGATCGTGCTGATCCCGCTGGCCGGCCTCGTCTTCAAGAGCGCCTCCTACAGCTGGGAGGAATTCTGGGCCACGGTCACCGCGCCGCGCGTGCTGGCCTCCTACCGCCTCTCCTTCGGCGCCGCCTTCCTCGGTGCCTGCATCAACGCCGTGTTCGGCTTCCTCGTGGCCTGGGTGCTGGTGCGCTACCGCTTCTTCGGCAAGCGCTTCATCGATGCCATGGTCGACCTGCCCTTCGCGCTGCCCACCGCCGTCGCCGGCATCGCGCTCACCGCCATCTACGCGCCCAACGGCTGGTTCGGCCAGTACCTGGAGCCGCTCGGCATCAAGGTCGCCTTCTCGCCGGTGGGCGTCGTGGTCGCCCTCACCTTCATCGGCCTGCCCTTCGTGGTGCGCACGCTGCAGCCGGTACTGGAGGACCTCGAATCGGAAGTGGAGGAGGCCGCCGCCAGCCTCGGCGCCAACCGCTGGCAGACCTTCCGCCACGTGATCTTCCCGGCCGTGCTGCCGGCCCTCATCACCGGCTTCGCGCTGGCCTTCGCGCGCGCCATCGGCGAATACGGCTCGGTGATCTTCATCGCCGGCAACATGCCGATGATCTCGGAGATCGCGCCGCTGCTCATCGTCACCAAGCTGGAGCAGTACGACTATGCGGGCGCCACCTCGATCGCGCTCGTGATGCTGGTCATCTCCTTCGCGCTGCTGCTCGCCATCAACGCGCTGCAGAGCTGGACCCAGCGCCGCCACGGCCGCGACGCGGCGTAAGGAGAAACCCATGGCTACCGTTTCCGTCTCCGCCGCGCGCAGCCGCGCCACCACCGAGGCCGGCTGGATCCGCGCCCTGCTGATCGGCATCGCGCTGCTCTTCCTCGCCGTCTTCCTGTTCGCGCCGCTGGCCGCGGTGTTCACCGAGGCCTTCCGCAAGGGCACCGAGCTCTACGTCGCCGCGCTCCAGGACCCCGATGCGCTGGCTGCCATCAAGCTCACGCTGACCGCCGCCGCCATCGCGGTGCCGCTCAACCTGGTGTTCGGCGTCGCCGCGGCCTGGGCCATCGCCAAGTTCGAGTTCCGCGGCAAGCAGGTGCTGATCACCCTGATCGACCTGCCCTTCGCCGTCTCGCCGGTAATCGCCGGCCTCGTCTACGTGCTGCTCTTCGGCGCGGAAGGCTTCTTCGGCGAGTGGCTCTACGAACACGACATCAAGATCCTCTTCGCCGTGCCGGGCATCGTGCTCGCCACCGTGTTCGTGACCTTCCCCTTCGTGGCGCGCGAACTGATCCCGCTCATGCAGGCCCAGGGCACGGAGGAAGAAGAAGCGGCGATCACGCTCGGCGCCTCCGGCCTGCGCACCTTCTTCCGCGTCACGCTGCCCAACATCAAGTGGGGCATCATCTACGGCGTCATCCTCTGCAACGCGCGCGCCATGGGCGAGTTCGGCGCGGTGTCCGTGGTGTCGGGCCACATCCGCGGCCTCACCAACACCATGCCGCTGCAGGTGGAGATCCTCTACAACGA
>JAJNDL010000078.1 GCA_021156385.1 Moraxellaceae bacterium
CGCATGCTCATCATTCCGGAAGGCTGCGCCCATGGTTTCCAGGTCCTGGAGCCCGGCAGCGAGGTGATGTACCTGGTCACTGCGCCGTATGCCCCGGAAATGGAGGGGGGGGTTGCATACAACGATCCGCGTCTCGGGATTTCCTGGCCACTGCCGGTGACCGTCCTTTCCGAGCGCGACCGCGTGCTGATGCCGCTCGCCCCCGAATTTGCCGGACTTTCCGCATGAATGGCCGTCACCGTGCGCCTCCGCAGGAACGGGTCTTTTCACTTGGCTTGTCCGGCCATGATATGCGTACGCATGCATGCTCCATGCTTGGAAAGCCCCTGCCGGGCAGCCCTATCCCCATTCTGTCGCCCTTGGCCTTGCCCTCGTCGTGCCCTGACATCATCCTCATCCAGCCCTCGAAATTGCGCCGGAAATCATGCAGTGGCTGGCCTCACTGCGCGCTTCCGGCGGGCACCCCGCACAGTGGCGGCCTCTACCGCAACTGATTTCCAGAACAGGCGAATTGACCATGTCGCGCATCCACTACACCAAGCCTTCCATCACCGAGCTCGAAATCCGCTATGCCACCGATGCAGTCACGCATGGCTGGGGTGAGCGCTGCTACGAGTACATCCACCGCTTCGAGAATGCCTTTCGCAGCCATCTTGGCGTCGAGCATGCGATTGCCACTTCGAGCTGCACCGGCGCCATGCACATGGGCCTATCGGCGCTGGGTGTGGGGCGTGACGACGAGGTCATCCTTGGCGACACCAACTGGATCGCTTCGGCTTCGGCCGTCACCTACCTCGGCGCGAAGCCGGTCTTCGTTGACGTGCTGCCTGACACCTGGTGCGTGGATCCGGAAAAGGTCGAGGCCGCCATAACGCCGCGCACGAAAGCCATCATTGCCACGCACATTTACGGCAACCTCTGCGACATGGATGCGTTGCTCGCCATCGGCAGAAAACATGGTCTGCCCGTTATCGAGGACGCGGCGGAGGCTGTCGGTTCGCAGTGGAAGGGCCGGCGTGCCGGCAGCCTTGGGATCTTCGGTGTCTTTTCCTTTCATGGCACCAAGACCATGACCACGGGCGAGGGCGGCATGTTCGTCACTCGAGATACTGCTCTGTACGAGAAGGTGCTGACGCTCAGCAATCATGGCCGTGCCCGTGGCCAGACAAAGCAGTTCTGGCCAGAAATGATCGGCTTCAAGTACAAGATTTCCAATGTGCAGGCTGCCATCGGCTGCGCGCAGGTGGAACGCATCGACGAGCTCATTGCCGGCAAGCGTCGTGTCTTCAAGGCCTATGAGCAGGCTCTGGCCGGCTTGCCGTTGCGCATGAATCCGGAGCCCGAAGGCACCGTGAACGGTTTCTGGATGCCGAGCTTCGTGGTGGACGAGGGCGTTCCCTTCGATCGCGAGGCGTTGCTGCAGGCCTTTCACGAGGACGAGATCGACGGACGCGTGTTTTTCTGGCCGCTGTCCATGCTGCCGATGTTCACGTCACGGCCGGAAAACATCGTCAGCTACGGTCTCTATGCACGGGCCAGCAATCTGCCGACCTACCATGATATCTCCGAGGCCGAGATTGAGCGTGTCGTGCGCTGCGTCCGCGCCTACATCGGGAGAAACTGACCATGCAGGAATCGCGACTGCTCAGCACCGCTCAAGTCGAGGAGTTTCGCGAACAGGGCGTGCTGGTGGTGCAGGGTTTCTATGATCTCGAGGCCGACATCCTGCCCATCCAGCGCGGTATCCACCAGCTGATAGGACAGGTCATGAAGCGTCACGGCCTGCCCGACCGGCGTGCGCCGTTTCGGCCGGAAAGCTTCGATGAAGGTTATGTCGAGATGATCCGCGCCAACCGCGCACTGGGTGGTGAGGTCTACGACGCCGTCAAGCAGATTCCGGCGTTTATTCGCCTGCTCGGCCTGCCGCAGCATGAAGACGTGTTCCGCGAGTTGCGTAAGAACTCCATTCCCGGCATTGCGGCAGGTGGCTACGGCATCCGCATCGACAATCCCAACGAAGAAAAGTTCCGCGCGCCTTGGCATCAGGAATATCCGGCCCAGCTGCGCAGCCTCGACGGTCTGGTGTTCTGGAGTCCGTTGGTGTCCGTCACCGAAGCGCTGGGGCCGGTACGCTTCTGTCCCGGCTCGCACAGACTCGGGCCGCTGCCGGTCTACACCCGTGATCCGGAGAACCCCGACAAGGCTGGCGCCTATGCACTTCGCCTCAAGGACGAGCAGAAGCTTGTCGCGCGATACCCTCAAATTGCGCCACTCACGGGGCCGGGTGATCTCGTAATCATCGATTTCCTGACCCTGCATGCCTCCGGCCACAACCGCGGCGAGCGTTCGCGCTGGTCCATGCAGTTCCGCTATTTCAACTTCGACGAGCCCTGCGGGCTGCGCCACGGCTGGCGCGGTTCTTATGCGGCTGGCGTCGATTTCGTCAAAATCCATCCCGAACTTTGCGCCGACGAGGATCTGTCATGACCCCCCCGAGCTGCAATGTCTGCAGTGCTCCCCTTGGCGAGCTCCTGTACGAGTCCGCGCCGGAACGGTCGCTGACCTCGCTCGGCCGTATCTACGAGGGCACCACACGCGTCTATTCCTGCACGAGCTGCGCGCACCTGCAGAGCACCGAGATGCATGCGGTGGACGAGTTTTACGACCTGGACTACGACATCCTCGTGGACAGCGAGGAAGAAGACCAGATCTACGAGGTGCGTGCCGGCAAGCCCGTCTATCGCACCGAGCACCAGGTGGCAGTCTTGCTGCAGAAGCTCGACCTGCCCTCCGGGGCGAAGCTGCTCGACTACGGCTGCGCCAAGAGCTCGACGGTGCGCATGCTGCTGCAGCAACGGCCGGACCTTGTGCCGCATCTCTTCGATGTCAGCGAACGTTACATTCCGTTCTGGGAAAGGTTCGTGCAACCGGAGAACTGGGCCACCTATGAGCCGCGTTCCGAGTGGGAGGGCCGGTTCGACGTCGTGACCTCCTTCTTCTCACTGGAGCACATCGTGCAGCCGGTCGAGGCCATGGTGCGCGTCGCGCGCTTCCTGAGGCCGGGCGGACGCTTCTACTGCATCGTGCCCAACGTCTTCACCAATACTGCCGATTTCATCGTCGCCGACCACGTCAACCATTTCACGCGGCCTTCGCTGGAGCGCCTGATCGCCGACGCCGGCCTGCGCGTGGTCGAGATCGACGACGCTGCTCACCGAGGCGCCTGGGTCATCGTTGCCGAGCATAGCGGGATGGAAGCGGTTCCGACGCCTGAAGGCGCGCTGGCACCGGTGCTGGCGGAGCTCGCGCGCATCGGCAGGTTCTGGGACGAAGCCGGCAAGCGTGTCGCTGCCTTCGAGGCGCAGCTCGCACCCGATACGCCGGTGGCGATCTACGGGGCTGGTTTCTATGGCGCCTTCGTCGCCGCGAACCTCGCGCGTCCCGACAACGTGCGCTGCCATCTCGACCAAAACGCCTTCCTGCAGGGGCGGCAGATGAATGGCAAGCCCATCCTGCCGCCCGCCGAGCTGCCTGCGGAAGTGCGCACACTGCTGGTCGGGCTGAACCCGGCTCACGCGCGCCGCATCATTGCCGACATTCCGGCGCTCGCGGCGCGTGAGCTCGACTGCTTCTTTTTCTAGGGGGGACGACCACATGCTGAAAGGCGCGAGCACGATATTGCGGCCCTGGCGGGACAGTGACCTCGAGTTCTTTGCCGGCCTGCGCAACGACGTGGAGCTGCAGGCCCAGCTCATGACACAGCCGCGGCCGAATTCGGTGCCGCGGGTACGCGAGTGGCTGCAGCTGCGCTCCGGGCAGGAAGACGGCCTGTTCTTCGTGATCGCCGATGCCGCGGACGGCGAGCCGGTGGGCTACGTGCAGGTGCAGAACCTGCGCTTGCTGCACCGCAGCGGCGAGCTCGGCATCTGTCTGGCACCTGCCATGCAGGGGAGGGGGCACGGGGGCGAGGCGCTCGCGCTGCTGGAGCGGTACCTGCAGGACACCTTCGCGCTGCGCAAGCTGGTGCTGCAGGTGCTGGACGACAACGCCGGGGCCATCCGCTTCTACGAGCGCAACGGCTTCACGCATGCTGGCCGGCTGAACAAACATTTCTACCTGAACGGCGTCTACTGCGACGTGCGGATCATGGAGAAGCTGTTCGTCCAATGAACGTCGTCATTTCCCAACCCTTCTTCTTCCCCTGGGTCGGCATGCTCGAGCAGGTCAGGCTGGCGGACATTTTTGTGCACTATGCAGATGTGCAGTTCTCGAAAGGCAGCTTCACCAATCGGGTGCAGGTGAAGACGGCGAACGGCGTCATCTGGATGACAGTGCCTCTGGAGCACGTGACGCTCGGGCAGAAAATCGCCGAGGTCGGGATCGACAATCGCCGCAACTGGCAGCGCCAGCACCTGGAAACCCTGAAGCAGGCCTATGCACGTGCGCCGTTTCGTGCCGACATGCTGGCTCTGGTGGAAGCGGTCTACGCAGAGAAGCCGGCCACCATCGGCGCGCTGAGCGAGCGTTCCCTGATGGCGCTCTGCGAGTACTTCGGGCTGGACCGGGGACGCCGCTTCCTGCACAGCGACGGCATCGGCGCCGACAGTGCCAGCAGCCGGCGCGTGCTCGCCATCGTGCAGGCATTGCAGGGCGACCGCTATATCACCGGCTGGGGCGCGCGCAACTATCTCGAGCACGAGCTCTTCGAGCAGGCCGGCATCCGGGTGGAATACATGAATTACCGCAGGCTGCCCTATCCGCAGCTGCACGGGGAGTTCACGCCCTTCGTGAGCGCCCTCGATCTCGTCGCCAACACCGGCAGCGACGGCCGCCGCTACATCGCCTCAGAAACCATTTACTGGAAGGACTTTGAGCCATCATGAACGAGACCGAGAAATTCCGCCAAGAAGTCGAGGAGAACATCCGCGGCCTGATGGCCGACCAAGATGTACAGGCGCTCTCGCGCATCTGGCTGCGCGAGATCACGCCTTACAAATACGCCTACAACTTCACCTGGCTGGGCCGTCCGCTGATCCAGTTTCCACAGGACATGGCCGCGTTTCAGGAGCTTTTCTGGCAGGTGAAGCCGGACCTCGTCATCGAGGCGGGCATCGCCCACGGCGGCTCGCTGATCCTGCATGCCTCGCTGCTTTCGCTGCTCGACTACTGCGACGCCGTCGAGGCTGGTCAAGTGCTGGATCCGAAGAAGCCGAAGCGCCGCGTGCTTGGCCTCGACATCGATATCCGGGCCCATAATCGCGCCGCTATCGAGGCGCATCCAATGGCGCACCGCATCGACATGATCGAGGGCTCCTCGATCGCGGCGGACACCATCGCGAAAGTGCACGGCATCGCTGCGAACTACCAGCGCATCCTCGTCATCCTCGATTCCAACCATACGCATGACCATGTGTTGGCCGAACTCGAAGCCTATGCGCCGCTGGTGAGCCCGGGCAGCTACTGCTGCGTGCTCGATACCTTGATCGAGGACATGCCGGCACGGTTCTTCGGTCCCGAGCGTCCCTGGGCGCCCGGCAACAGCCCGAAGACAGCCGTGCGGGCCTATCTGGAAGCGCTGCGCAGCGAAGGCCGCAAGGCAGCCGATGGTGCCGCGCTCGCCTTCGAGATCGACAAGGCGCTGGACGGCAAGCTGCTCATCTCCGCCGCGCCGGACGGCTTCCTGAAGCGCCTGGGCTGACGGTGCAGCCAGGAGACTGGAGCGCCGAGGGGATGTCGTGAGCGTCAAGCGCAACCTGCTTGCCAACTATGCCGGGGCCGCGTGGTCCGGGCTGATGGGCCTGGCCTTTCTGCCGCTCTACGTGCAGTACCTCGGCATCGAGGCTTACGGGCTCATCGGTTTCTTCGCCTCGCTGCAGGTGTGGTTCGCTCTGCTCGACATGGGCCTCTCGCCTACGCTGAACCGCGAGATGGCGCGTTTTACCGCCGGCCAGCACACGGCGCAGGGCATCCGCGACCTGCTGCGCTCCATGGAGTTCATCTACGGCGGCATTGCGCTGTTGCTTGCGCTGGCTTTCGTTGTGGCCTCCTCTTACCTGGCGACGCGCTGGCTCAATGCGCAGCAGTTGCCGCGCGATACGGTGATTCAGGCCTTCATGCTGATGGGTCTTTGCACCGGTATGCGCTGGATGACGGTGCTCTACCGCAGCGCCATGCTCGGCCTGCAGCAGCAGGTGTGGTTGAACGGGCTGGTGTTCGTCACCGCGACGCTGCGCGGCCTGGGCGTGGTGGCGGTGCTGGCCTTCATCGCACCCACGCTGCAGGCGTTCTTCGTTTTCCCCTGCCGACGCTGCAGCGCGTCTGGCGCTTCGCCGCCGGCGTTACGCTGATCTCCTTTCTCGCCACGCTGCTTACGCAGGTCGACAAGGTCATCCTGTCTAAACTGCTGCCACTCGAGGACTTCGGCTACTTCATGCTCGCCACCACTGTCGGCGGTGCGATCTACCTGCTCGTTGCGCCGATGAGCAACGCCATCTATCCGCGCTTTTCCGAGCTAGTGGCGCGCAACGACGAGGCTACGCTGGCCCGCGACTACCATCGCATGGCACAGCTGCTCGCCATGATGCTGCTGCCTCCGACGCTGCTGCTGGCCGGCTTCGCGCACGACATCCTGCGAGTCTGGACCGGCAGCACCGTCACCGCCGACCATGTGGCCGGCATCCTGGCACTGTGGGCTGTCGGCACCGCGCTGAACGGCCTCAACCACGTCCCCGCCATGGCGCAGCTCGCCTACGGCTGGTCCTCGCTGGGCGTGGTCCTGAACAGCGTGGCGGTGATGGTAGTGATTCCTGCCTTTCTTCTGCTGGTGCCGCAATACGGCGGCTTGGCCGCGGCCTGGATCTGGATCGCGCTCAACGTCGGCTACCTCACCATCGGCATCTTCGCCATGCACGCGCGCATTCTGAAGCAGGAGATGTGGCGCTGGTATCTTCAGGACAATCTGCTGCCGCTGTTGGCCGGGCTGCTCGCCACGGCCGCCATGGTGGAGATGGCGCGCCTGCTGCCCGGCCTGGGGCGTGTGGCCGAAGCCCTCTGGCTTGCACTGGCACTGCTCGCGATCTATGCCGCCACCACCTGTGCCACGCCCCTGGGGCGCCAGCTCCTGCGCGACGTCCTCGCGCACCTGCCGCGGCGCAAACTGCCGAGGATGAACCTGAATGACTGAGCGCAAGCCGCCCCTGGTCACCGTGTGCCTGCCCACCTTCAATCGCGCGGCGAAGCTGCGCGAGGCCGTTGCGGCGCTGCGCGAGTCGAGCTACCGCAACATCGAGATCGTGATTTCCGACAACGGCTCACAGGACGACACCGAGCAGACCTGTCGCGAACTGGCCGCGGCCGAGCCCCGTATCCGCTATTTCCGCCACGCGGAGAATCGCGGCGCGCCGTGGAATTTCCACTTCGCGCGCACCAATGCCCGCGGCAAGTACTTCATGTGGCTGGGCGACGACGATCGCCTGGATGCCTGCTACATCGAACGCTGTGTGCAAGTGCTTGAGGCCGATCCGGGTCTCGTGATGGCGGCCGGACTTGGCGCCTACCATCGCAACGACGGCAGGCTCAGCCATTACGGCAACGTCATTCAGGCCGGCTCGCCGCGACCGGCGGCGCGGGTGGCGACCTATCTCTGGAATGTCACCGAAAACTCGATCTTCTACGGTCTCTACGACGTCGCACGCACGCAGAGCTGCGTCACGCCGGTCTGCCTTGCCGGCGACTGGATCTGGATTGTCGATGTGCTGGTGCAGGGCAGGGCGGTTGTCCTGCCGGATGTGCTGGTGCACCGCGACTACGAGGACAGTGCCTCCTCCTCCCATGCGCGCCTGGTCCGCAATTTTGGCCTACCGCAGTGGCAGGCGCGGTTTCCGATGCTGGCGGCCAGTCTGAACCTGGTCCGGCATGCCGGCATCATCACCGGCCGCGCTGGCTATTCGCCGGCCGGCAGGGTATCCATGGCGCTGGTGGTGGCCGCGGTCATGCTGGCGAAAGTGTGGCGGCAGCATGCCGTGCGCGGGCTGGTCGCGATTCCCGGACTGCAGGCGATGGTCCGGAGACTGCGAGCCAAATCCGCAGGCGGATCGCAGGCGGAGGATCGGCCGCCGCGCTGACGCAGGAGCGCTGCATTCCAGATCATGAAAATACTGCACATCCCGAAATACCTCGGCACCGGCATGCGCCACGGCGGCACGCGTCGCGAGGAGCAGGTCCAGGAACTGCTCGAGGAGGCGTTTCCACCGCCGCACGAGCTGCACACGCTATGCATCCTGCCGCATCGCCTCGAGTGGAGGGCACTCGCGGCCGCGGACATCGGCTTCTATTTCCGCCTGCTCTGCATCGGCCTGCCGCGCCTGCTGTGGCGGGGGCTGTCGCTGCGCGGCGCAGCGTGGCTGCTCGTCTACGGCGTGGCGATGCGCCGGAAGATCCTGCGCCTCGCTCCCGACCATGTCTTCCTGGAGGGCTCCTACGGCGCCTCCCTGCTGCTGGCGGAGCTGCTCGGCGAAGCCGGCATCACTTATTCGCTGCTGCCGCACAACATCCAGTTCATGGTGCCGGAGCACAGGGACAATTTCTTCCGCAACGGCGGCATCGCCTTCGAGTGGGAGCTGCGGGCCTTCCGCGGCGCCGTGCGCGTGCACTGCATTTCCAGCCTGGACCGGCAGGTGGCGGACTGCGTCGGAGCGCGCACGGCGCTGCTGCCGTATTACCCGGTCCGTGCGGAGTGCGGGCGCTTCGCCGCGATCCGCACGGACCGCGCGACGACGCCGAAGAAGCACGTGCTGGTGCTGGGGACCGCCTTCAATCCGCCCACGCGCGCCGGCATGCAGCGCCTGTTGCGGGAGATCGCCGCGGCCCCGGGCTGGACGGCGCCGGTCGTGGTGGCGGGCTACGGCACGGAGATGCTGGGCGAGCCCGGCTCCGCGCAGATCCGGATCGCCGGCAGCGTCCCCGAGGCGGAGCTCGAGGCGCTGCTGCGGGAGGCCAGCTTCCTGATGGTCTGGCAGCCGGCCACTACCGGGTTCCTGACACGGCTGATCGAGAGCAACCTCTCCGGCATCCCCGTGGTCGTGGTCGGCGATTACGCCCAGGCTGCCGGACTCGAGGCCTGGGGCATCGCCCGGGTGGAGGGCCTGTCCGGACTGCACGAGGGTGGGATGCCGGCAGGCGGGGCTGCCTGTTTCGAGCGTCCGGGCCCGGAGAGCCTCCGCGCCGATCCGGACTAATCCCGCCCGCCGTGCCGACCCGTACTGCGCAGGCTTCCTGGTCCTTCCCTCCGGCAGCTTGTTGCCCTGCAAGTCCGGCTGCTTTGGCCGGAAGGGCTGCTGCGTTGTGGCGGAGCATCCTCCAGGGTCAGTAGAATGCCGCCCTGTCGCGCGCGGCGGCGCCTGTCGGTTTTCCGGGGCTGCCGCTGCTGCCGGAGCGACAGCGCCAGGAATTTCGGGGTCAGCAATTGCGTGAGTTTCTTGTGGTGCTGGTGGGGCGCGTCATCGCCATTGTGCTGGCGCTCGCGACCCTGCGCCTGTCCACCCACTTCCTGGAGCCAGCCGAATACGGCTGGCTGGCCATCCTGCAGGCGCTGCAGCTGTTCGCGATCTTCTTCCTGACCAACCCGGTCCTCCAGTACATCAACCGCCACCTCAACGGCTGGAGCCGCGAGGGCGTCCTAGCACCTCGACTCCGCCTGTACCTCGGCTATGTCATGGCTTGCGCGCTCGTCGCGGCGCTCGTATTCGCCCTGTGGATGCAGCTGGAGGCCGAACTCTCCGTGCGGGAGCAGTGGCTGTCGGTGCTCCTGATTTTCCTTGGCGTCATCGCGCTGGCCTGGGGGCCGGCGATCGGCAGCTTCCTGAACTTCCTGGGCCACCGGGTGCTGTCGATCCTGCTCACGGCCGGTGCTGCACTGCTCGGACTGCTGCTCGCCTGCAGCCTCGTTCTGCTGTCGCCCAGCGCCATCGGCTGGTTCGCCGGGATCGTCGCCGGCACCCTGCTGGCAGGAATGGCTGCATACGCAGTGCTGGTGCGGAGGATTCCGCCCACGCGGGAAATCCGGGTGCCCTGGCAGGCGGATGTTCCGGACATGCTGCGCTTCAGCGGACCGCTGGCCATTTCCGCCGGTTTCATGTGGTTTGTCCTGTCCGGGTACCGGCTGGAGTTCGACTATCTCTGGGGCAAGGCGGTACTGGGCCATACCGTGGTGGGGCTCGTGGTGGCTGCACAGGTCTGGGCTGTCGTTGAAACCCTGGCCCAGCAATTCCTGTATCCCTACGTGTACGCGAACATGAGTTCCGGCGACGAGACGGACGGCGCGCGTGCCTGCTCGGATTTCGTGAATGTCCTCGGCCCGCTTTATCTGGGCTATGCCGGCTTCATCGCCGTCAACGTGTCCCTGATCTACCAGCTGTTGGTTGCCGAGAGTTATCGCAGCGGCGCCATGTTTTTTCTCGTCGCCACCTTCATCGAGCTGTTGCGGGTGCTCACCAATTCCCTGGCCCTGGCCGCCCATGTCCGGAAGGACACGCGCGCACTGATCAAGTCCTATATCCTGGCCTCGGGCGCCATCGCACTGGGCATATTTTTCGTTGGAAAGGCCGGGATGGGCATCATGGCGGCATGCCTGATATTGCTGGCAGGCGCGGCGTTGCTGCTGGTCGTGGTGTACGCCTACATGCGCAGGCTGGTGCCGTTCCGTCTGGAGTTCCGGCGCTGGTCCGCCGGTGCCGCGGCGGCCCTTGCCGGCGGCGCGGCGGGATTCGCGTTGCTGGTTTCCGGCGAGGCGACGGTAATCCGCATGCTTCTCGTTGCCACGGTTTCCTTCGTGGTGTTTGCCGCCTATGTCGCGCTGGTCCTGTTCCGGAACCCCTCACTGGCGCGCCTGCTGCAGCGCCCTCTACCCAGCCAGGTGCAAAGCAATTGATCGTCGTCAGAATCCTCGGGGGCCTCGGCAACCAGTTCTTTCAGTACGCCACTGCCCGCGCCCTTGCGGACGCTGCCGGTGTGCCGCTCTACCTGGACTGCCGCGGCTTCTCGGACTATGCGCTGCGTGATTTCACGCTCGGCAAGTATGCGATCCGCGCGGACATCGCCGATGCCGCCGTGCTGCGCCGTTTTCCGGAGTGGCAGCGCAAGCTCGGCCGACGCCTGCCCTGGCGCGCCGGCCGTCACGGCCGCTGGGTGTTCGAGAAGGACATGCGCTACCTGCCCGACCTGACGGCCCAGCGCGGCGAGCTCTATCTCGACGGCTACTTCCAGTGGGAGCCGTATTTCCGCGGGCACGCCGACGCGATACGCACTGACCTGACGCTAAAGACGGGCGTGACGCCGGAAACGCGCGAGATGGAGGCGGGCATGCTCGCGTCGCCCACGGTCGCCATCCATGTGCGGCGCGGGGACTATGTGAACAGTGCCGCCAACCAGCGCATCTTCGGCAGCTGCTCGGAGCAGTATTACCGGCAGGCGCTGGCCGCGGTGCGGCAGCGTGCAGGCAAGGTGCGGCCCGTGGTGTTCTCGGACGATGCCGGGTTCGCGCGCCGCATGTTCGCCGACATCGAGGATGCGCTGTTCATCAGCGGCGACCGCCGCGACCCCACCGAAGACCTGCACCTGATGTCCGCCTGCCACCACCACATCATCGCCAACAGCAGCTTCAGCTGGTGGGGCGCCTGGCTCGGGAAGAAGCCGGGCCAGGTCGTGGTGGCGCCGAAGCCCTGGTTCGACCTGCCGGCGTTCGCCGGCATCGACATCGAGGCCGAAGGAAGAATTTATGTACCCAAGAATCCGGAAGCTCCGGCGAAGGAG
>JAJNDL010000079.1 GCA_021156385.1 Moraxellaceae bacterium
AGCTGGTGCTGCAGCTGCAGGCCGCTGCCCTGCTGCGCATAGCGCCGGATCGGCGCGATGAAGTCGCTGGAGACGGCCTGCGTGCCCTGGTGCAGCAGCTGGTAGAAGGCGTGCTGCGCGTTCGGGCCGACGTCGCCCCAGAGCACCGGGCAGGTGGAGTAGTCCAGCGTCTCGCCGCTGCGGCTGACCGACTTGCCGTTGCTCTCCATCTCGAGCTGGGTGAGATAGGCCGGGAAGAACTTCAGGCGGCCGTCGTAGGGCAGCACGGCATGCGCACGGATGTCGAGGAAGGTGGCGTTCCACACGCCGATCAGGCCGAGCAGCACCGGCAGGTTGTCGGCCAGCGGCGCCGTGCGGAAGTGCTCGTCCATGAACTGCGCGCCGGCAAGGAAGTCGCGGAAGCCGTCCATGCCGAGCATGAGCGCGATGGGCAGGCCGATGCCGGACCACAGGGAGAAGCGGCCGCCTACCCACTCCCAGAACTCGATCTGGTTGCAGGGCGGGATGCCCCACTCCGTCATGCGGTCGGGACGCGCCGACACGCCGATGAAGTGGTGGCGCAGCATGAGGTCGGCATCGCCGGTCTCCGAGAGCATCCACTGCAGCGCGGTGCGGGCGTTGGAGAGCGTGTCGAGCGTGGTGAAGGATTTCGAGGAGACGATGAAGAGCGTGGTCTCGGGCTTGAGCTCGCCGAGCAGGTCGGCGATCTGGGTGCCGTCGATGGAACTGGCGAAATGCAGGCGCAGGCCGCTGGCCGCCGCGGCCGTGAATTCGCCGAGCGCGTTGCAGGCCATGTAGGGGCCGAGGTCGGAGCCGCCCACGCCGATGTTCACCACGTCGCTGATGGCCTTGCCGGAATAGCCGCGCCACTGCCGCGAATGGATGCGCGAGACGACGCTCTCCATGCGCGCGAGGCTGGCATAGACGTCGGCCACGACATTGCGGCCCGCGACATGGATGTCTTCGTCACGCCGCGCACGCAACGCCGAGTGCAGCGCGGGACGGCCCTCGGTGTTGTTGACCGCCTCCCCCTGCATGAGGGCTCGTACTGCGGCTTCGAGGCCGCACTCGCGCGCCAGGGCCAGCAGCGCCTCGAGATCCTCTGCCACGATGCGCTGCTTGCTGAAATCCATGTGGAGCGGACCGGCGGTCCGCGCGAAGCGCGCAGCCCGGTCGGACTGCCAGCCGTCGCGCAGGTGGCGGGCGCGGGCCTGGTCAGCCAGCTGCTGCAGTCGCTGCCAGGCCGGCAGTGTGGAGCGTTGCGACATCGGGCGATCTCAGCGTAGTTGTTCTTGTATCCAGGGGCGCAGGGCCGCGGCCAGCGCCGGGTCCTTCATGGCCCAGGCGAAATTCGCCATCAGGTGGCCGAGCTTGCTGCCGCAATCGTAGCGCACGCCCGCGAAGCGGTGCGGACGGAACTCGCAGCGCCCGAGCAGCGCGGCGATGCCGTCGGTGAGCTGGATCTCGCCGCCGGCACCGGGCTTCACTTCCTGCAGCGCGGTGAAGACTTCGGCGGGCAACACGTAGCGCCCCACCACCGCCAGCGTGCTCGGCGCGACTTCGGGCTTCGGCTTCTCGACCATGCCGGTGATGCGCTCGCCCCGCAGCGAGACCACGCCGTAGCGGCCGGTCTGCTCGCGCGGCACCTCTTCCACGGCCAGCGAATAGGCGCCGGTCTCGCGGTGCAGCGCCACCATGTCGGCGAGGCAGCCGGCGCCGGGCGCGTCGATGAGGTCGTCGGGCAGCATCACCGCGAAGGGACGGTTGCCCACCACGGGCTGCGCGCAGAGCACGGCGTGGCCGAGGCCCAGCGCCTGCGGCTGGCGCACCACGGAGAAGCGCATGCCCGGCGGAAACACGGTGCGCACGTGCTGCAGCAGCTCGGTCTTGCCACGGCTCTCGAGCATGTGCTCGAGCTCCCAGGAATGGTCGAAGTGGTCCTCGATGGCGCGCTTGCTGGCACTGGTCACCAGCACCACGTCGCGAATGCCGGCGCGGTGCGCCTCCTCGACGGCGAGCTGGATCAGGGGAATGTCGACAATGGGCAGCATTTCCTTGGGCACGGCCTTGGTGACCGGCAGGAAACGGCTGCCCAGCCCGGCTACCGGAAAGACGACTACATCGATGGTCACGGGAGGGCTCCTGAAGGCTGAGGCGCGTATTGTAGCCGCAGACGGGCCGGCACAGGCAGCGCCGGCCCTTCAGGAAAGGCGCCGGGGCCCTGCAGGGCTAGAGGCGCCAGACGTGGAAGCCGTGGCGTTCCAGGGCAGCGCGGTTGAAGGCGGACTTCACGTCGATGAAGGGCGCACCGGGGCCGCATTTGCGCTGCAGCGCGGCCAGGTCCACGGCCTTGACCTCGGCATGCGCCACGGCCGCGACCACGGCATCGAGGTCCTGCACCGCGGCCAGGTCGACAAGGTGCACCCCGTACTCGTGCTCCGCCTCCGGCGCATCCGCCACCGGGTCCCAGATCAGGACCTCGAGACCGTAGTCCTCGAGCTCGTGCACGATGTCGATGACCTTGCTATTGCGGATGTCGGCGCAGTTCTCCTTGAAGGTCAGGCCCATCACCAGCACGCGCGCGCCGGCCTTCATGCGGCCGTGGCGCACCATCTGCTTGATGGCCTGGCTGGCGATGTAGGAGCCCATGCGGTCGTTGACGCGGCGCGCCGCGTGGATGATGGCCGGGTTGTAGCCCAGCGTGGTGACCTTGTGCGTCAGGTAATAGGGATCGACGCCGATGCAGTGGCCGCCGACGAGGCCGGGCCGGAACGGCAGGAAGTTCCACTTGGTGCCGGCGGCTTCCAGCACTTCCATGGTGTCGATGCCCATCATGTTGAAGATGATGGCGAGCTCGTTGATGAGCGCGATGTTGACGTCGCGCTGCGTGTTCTCGATGACCTTGGCGGCTTCCGCGACGCGGATGCTGGAGGCACGGTACACGCCGGCTTCGACCACCAGCTCGTAGAGCGCGGCGACCTGCTCCAGCGTGCCGGCATCTTCGCCGGAGACGATCTTGATGATGGTCTCCAGGCGGTGCGCCTTGTCGCCCGGATTGATGCGTTCCGGCGAATAGCCGAGGCGGAAGCCTTCGCCGCGACGGTGGCCGGAAAGCTTTTCCAGGATGGGCGCACAGACTTCGTCCGTCACACCGGGATACACCGTGGATTCGTAGATCACGATGGCGCCCGCCTTCAGGTTGGGCGCGATGGTTTCGGTGGCACGGATGACGGGCGTGAGGTCGGGCTGCTTGGCGTTGTCGATGGGCGTCGGCACCGCGACGATGATGAAGTCGGCCTCGGCCAGCAGGCGGCTGTCACTGGTGAAGCGCAGGCGCGTCGCCTGCGTGAAGGCAGCCGCCTCCATTTCCCCGGTGGGGTCGCGCCCCTCGCGGTAGGCCGCGAGCTTGGCCGTGCTGATGTCGAAGCCGATGGTGTCCATCTTGCGGCCGAAGGCCAGGGCCAGCGGCAGGCCCACATAGCCCAGGCCGACGACGGCAACCGTTTTCTCAGCAATCGCAGACATGCGTTTCCCCTTGCAGTGCCGCGCTCAGGCGATGATCCCGCGCGCGCGGCAATAGCCGACCAGAGTCTCTACGGACTCCTCTATGGTTTGCCGGGACGTATCGATGACCACCTCCGGACGCTCCGGCGGCTCGTAGGGCGAGGAGATGCCCGTGAAGTCGCGGATCTCGCCGGCGCGGGCCTTGCGATAAAGCCCCTTCACGTCGCGCTGCTCGCACTCCTCCAGCGGACACTGGATGTAGACCTCGATGAAGTCTCCTTCCGGCATGGACTCGCGCACCATGTCGCGATCCTTGCGGAACGGCGAGATGAAGGCGGTGATGGCGATCACGCCGGCGGCGTTGGCGAGCTTGGCCAGCTCGCCGATGCGGCGGATGTTCTCGGTGCGGTCGGCCTCGGAGAAGCCGAGATCCTTGCAAAGGCCATGGCGGACATTGTCGCCGTCGAACACGAAGGTATTGCAACCCAGCTCGAACAGGCGCTCTTCCAGGGCATGCGAGATCGTCGACTTGCCGGCGCCGGACAGCCCGGTGAACCAGAGCGTGGCCGCGCGGTGGCCGTTGCGCTGCTCGCGCATGGCGCGGGTCACCACGGGCTTGTGCCAGACGATGTTGGAGCGACTCACCACGACCTCGTTTGTATTTCTTGTTCAGGCTCCGGAAAGCGCCCTGCAGGCGGATTCCGGACAGCAGGAGAGAAGGAAATGATCCGGCAGGATGCTAGCACCCTGCCGGTGGAGCGACTAGGTTGCGGCACGGCGGACGCTGCAGCTCGGCGCGGGAAACGGCGGAATATCGGAGAACCGGCGCTGCGGGCCGGCGTCCTGTCCGCAGGAGGCGTTCCGTGCCGGACGACCTCCACTGCTTCCGGACATCGGCCTGCGCGCTCGTTGCCGCCGGCATGCTTCAGTGCCGGCCCCGGCCCGCACGCAATCTCGCGACCAGTCGCCGCGGCAGGAAAGCGGTATCCATGCAGGTCCAGATGCCGATCCGGGACTTCACGGCCAGCATCATCGCGATGTTCTGCAGCGCCGTCCCGATGGCGATCGCCACCGCGACGCCGGCCGCCCCCGACACCGGCGCCAGCATGGCAGCCGCCAGCAGGGTGGAGCAGCCGCACACGAACATGATCGACAGCATCATCTTCTGGTGGCCGGTCATCAGCAGGGTCATGCCGCAGGAACCCGTCCAGACATTCACCATCTGGCCGAGACTCAATACCACCAGCAGCAGCACGCCCCCGGCGTAGGCATCGCCGTAGACCAGGCCGAGCAGCCTGTCGCCACCGAGTGCGAACACGGCCAGCAGGATGATCGAAGGCACTCCCGCCAGTGTCGCACTCCGGCGCAACAGGCTCTCCAGCTCCAGCCGCCGTCCCTGCGCGTGCAATTCGGCGATCACGGGCGCGATCACCTGGTTGACGGCCACCAGCGTCATCGTCACCAGCGCCACCAGGCGCGTGACGGCGCCATAGACCGCCACCTCCTCTCCTTGACGGAACATGCCGAGAAAGATCACGTCCAGTTGCGACAGCGCGAAGGACAGCACGTTCACGCCCCACACGGGCAGCGTCACTGCAGCCACCCGGGCCAGGGGCTCACGGCCGGCAGCACACCCGCCCTGCAGCAGGCCGAAGCGCAGGACTGCCGCGATAACGACCCCTGACAAACTCGCCAGCACGGCCACCAGCCCCAGGTTCAGCACGTCGTCGAGATCGAGACTCCAGGCACCGAACCAGGCGGCCAGCAGGAAGAGATAGAACAGCAGGGCACTCAGCACGGCACCGAAGATCGTGGCGAGGCGGATGTCGTGCAGCCCCCGGAAACTTTCGGCCAGCAGGCCGCCGATGGCCATCGCCGTCATCCAGACCGCGATCGTGCCGCGATGCGCGAGCACGGCATCGAAGCCCGCCACCCGGCCGGCGAGGAAATGCGTCGCGACGAAGAAGAGGACCACGGTCAGCGCGCAGGCCAGGAGCGCCATGCCGAGGATGGAGCGCAGCAGGCTCGCGAGTGCCTGCGGCTCATGGCCGCGGGCCGTTCCGGCGATCAGGCGGACCGTCGTGAGGGGCAGGCCGAACTGGGCCACCGCCACCAGGAAGACGACCAGGTTGGCAATGAAGAAATAGGCGCCGACATCGCCGGCCGGCAGCATCCGGGCCAGCAGGGCACTGATCAGAAAGGCCAGCAGCGTGGCCGAGAGCTTGCCCAGCAGCGCCCACGCGCCCCCGCTCTTCAAGCGGGCCATGACCGATTGCTGGCCGACCGTGGGCGCCATGGCGCGCTCTCCTCCTGCCCTGCCCGCCTCAGCAGCCCTAGGGCTGCCGGGCGGTGTGGCAGCTCACTCCTTCACACCCCAGTCCGGATAGTACTCACGGATGAAGGCACGCAGCTCGGCAGGATCGATGGACAGCAGCAGGTCGCGGTTGCGCGCCTTGAGCTTGTCGACGTCTACGGCGGCCGCGGCGGCAATCATGCCGGCGCCCGCGGTGGCATTGGAGAGGCGGTCGATGACGATGAAACTGCCGCTGCCGCGGCAGGTGCGATAGGCGTCGAAAGCCACCGGGGCATTCACCACCACGCGACAGAGCCCGATCTCGTTGAGGCCGAGCTGCGTGGCCCCGGCCTGGGCCAGCGAATTCACGTCGACGCGGTGCAGGACCTGGTCGACG
>JAJNDL010000080.1 GCA_021156385.1 Moraxellaceae bacterium
GTGGGCAGCACGAACCCGGATGCCGGGCAACAACGGGCCTTGCTGCAAGCTTGCTGCGCAGCCAAGGAAGCGCTGACGACACAGGATGTGGCAGAAATCCGTTATGCGGAATGCAACATCGTGCTCGACCGGAAGCGGTTCGACGTACTGATCGCGCCGCTGGTGGAACGCACCATGCGGGCTTGTCGCCATACGCTGCGGGATGCCGGCATCAAGACGAGCGACGTTCAGGAAGTGGTGATGGTCGGAGGATCGACCCGTGTACCGCTGGTGCGGGAAAAGGTTGCGGAATACTTCGGGCGGGCGCCACTGACCAGCATCGATCCGGACAAGGTGGTGGCCATCGGCGCAGCCATCCAGGCAGACGTCCTGGCTGGCAACAAGCCCGAAAGCGACATGCTGCTGCTCGATGTCATCCCGCTCTCGCTCGGTCTCGAGACCATGGGCGGCCTGGTGGAAAAAATCATTCCGCGCAATACGACGATCCCGGCCGCGCGCGCCCAGGAGTTCACCACATTCAAGGATGGCCAGACGGCCATGAGCATCCATGTGCTGCAGGGTGAGCGCGACATGGTGGCCGACTGCCGCTCGCTGGCACGTTTCGAGCTGCACGGCATTCCGCCCCTGGTGGCCGGCGCGGCTCGCATCCGGGTGATGTTCCAGGTGGATGCCGATGGTCTGCTGAATGTCAGTGCTGAAGAAACGACGTCCGGCGTACGCAGTGAAATTACCGTGAAGCCTTCCTACGGCCTGGCGGATGAAGAGATTGCGCGCATGCTGAAGGAATCGATGGCGGCAGCGGAGGCCGACAAGAGTGCGCGCATGCTCGCCGAGGAAAAGGTGGAAGGCGAGCGCCTGCTGCTGGCGCTTGAGGCAGCCCTGCAGGAAGACGGCAACATGCTGCTCGATGCGGACGAGCGTGCACAGATCGAGCAGGCGATGCGGGAGCTGAGGGAAGAAATGGGCGGTGCTGACCTGATTGCGATACGCGCCGGGGTGAAGGCCCTGAACGAAGCATCCGAACCCTTCGCGGCCCGTCGCATGAATGCCGGGGTGCGCCAGGCCCTCACCGGGCGGTCCATCGACGAAGTAGCCAAAGAGTGACGCCAATGCCGAAGATCGTATTCCTGCCGCACCACGAAATCTGTCCCGACGGCGCCGTGATCGATGCCGAGAAGGGCGAATCCATCTGCGAGGCGGCACTGCGCAACGGCCTGAAGATCGAGCATGCCTGCGAGATGTCCTGCGCCTGCACGACCTGCCACGTGGTGGTCCGCGAAGGCTTCGACGGCCTGAATGAGCCGGATGAGCTGGAAGAAGACATGCTGGACAAGGCCTGGGGCCTCGAGGCCGAGTCGCGGCTGTCCTGCCAGGCCATTGTGGACGGCGACGACCTTGTAGTCGAAATCCCCAGGTACACCATCAATCACGCGTCAGAGAAGCACTGACAGCCTTGCCGGAGAGCCCCATGGGACTGAAATGGACCGATTCGCGCGATATCGCCATTGAACTGGCCGAGGCCAATCCCGATGTCGACCCCCGCAGCGTCCGCTTCACCGAGCTCATGCAGTGGGTATTGGCCCTTCCGGATTTCGATGACGACCCGAAGCACTGCGGCGAGAAGGTACTGGAGGCGATACAGCTGGCATGGATGGATGAGGTCTGATCGTCCCGGATGGACGCTGTTGTCGACATGGTAAAGGCGGCAAAGCTGCGTATAATCGCGGCTTCGTTTGGAGGACCGGCGCTGGCGGCCTCTAACCCGTTGATTCTTATAGAACTTGTGGAGAGCATCATGGCTATCGAACGTACCCTGTCCATCATCAAGCCGGACGCAGTGGGTAAGAACGTGATCGGCGAGATCTATTCCCGCTTCGAAAAGGCCGGCCTGAAGGTCGTGGCGGCCAAGATGAAGCACCTGTCCCGCAGCGAAGCCGAGGGCTTCTATGCCGAGCACCGCGAGCGTGGCTTCTTCAACGACCTGGTCAGCTTCATGACCTCCGGCCCCGTGGTGGTTTCCGTGCTGGAAGGCGAGAATGCCGTGGCCCTGCATCGCAACCTGATGGGCGCTACCGATCCCAAGAAGGCCGAGGCAGGCACCATTCGCGCGGATTTCGCCGTCAGCATCGACGAGAATGCCGTGCACGGTTCCGACAGCACGACGTCGGCAGCGCGCGAAGTTGCCTATTTCTTCAGTGCCACCGAGCTCTGCCCGCGTACGCGCTGAGTGGTTGCGGTTCGTGCACCGCGGCTGGTCCGGGTGCACGAATCGGCGGTCCTGGCTGAAATGGCCTGCCGTCTATGCTTAAAGGGAGATACCGGTGGCCGCGGTATGACTCCTGGCAATAAAAGGCCAACAGATTAGGCCGTACCGGCCTCGACATAATTGGTGTAGCAACCGGTCGAAACTACATGAATACAGACAATAGCGTCTCTCCTTCTTCCATCGCGAAAACCAATCTCCTCGGGCTGACCCGCAGCCAGATGGAGGAGTTTTTTGTTGCAATCGGTGAAAAGAAATTCCGCGCCCAGCAGGTCATGAAGTGGATCCACCAGCTCGGTGTCGACGACTTCGAGCAGATGACCAATGTCTCCAAGGTGCTGCGCCAGAAACTGGTCGAAGTGGCGGAGATCCGTGCTCCCGAGGTCGTGCATCGCGAGTTTTCCGCCGACGGTACCCGCAAATGGGTGCTGCGGGTGGGTGACAACTCCATGGTCGAGACCGTGCTGATTCCCGACGGCGACCGCAAGACGCTCTGTGTTTCTTCGCAGGTGGGTTGTTCGCTCGACTGCAGCTTCTGCTCGACCGGCAAGCAGGGATTCCAGCGCGACCTGACGGCGGCCGAGATCATCGGGCAGGTATGGGTAGCCAACCGTTCCTATTTCGAAAACGAGCCGCTCATGGAAAACCGCGAGCGCGCCATCACCAATGTCGTGATGATGGGCATGGGCGAGCCGCTGCTCAATTTCGACAACGTCGTGCCGGCCATGCACATCATGCTGGATGATTTCGCCTACGGTCTCTCCAAGCGCAGGGTGACCCTGTCCACCTCGGGCGTGGTGCCGATGCTGGACCGTCTCCATGGGGAGATCGACGTGGCGCTGGCGGTATCGCTGCACGCGCCCAACGACGAGCTGCGCGACGAGCTCGTGCCCATCAATCGCAAGTACCCGCTCAAGGAGCTGCTGGCGGCCTGCCGGCGCTATCTGGGGAGGTTCCAGGGTGATGAAGGCGGCCGTCGCCGCATCACTATGGAATACGTCATGCTGGCGGGCGTTAACGATACGGCGGCACATGCGCGAGAACTCGCGCGCCTGCTGAAGGATACGCCGAGCAAGATCAACCTGATTCCCTTCAATCCTTTCCCGCATGCGCCCTATGCACGTTCGAAGCGCGAGGACATCCTCGCCTTCCAGAAGATCGTGGTGGATGCGGGCTATATCTGCACCATCCGCTCCACTCGCGGCGATGACATCGACGCCGCCTGCGGTCAGCTGGTAGGGCAGGTCCAGGACCGCACGCGGCGCTCGGAGCGCTGGCAGTCGCGCAATGACAACCAGAACAACGTCCGCGAGATTTTCAGGAGTGCAACATGAAGAGGTTTGTTGCGGTCGGGGCAGTGTTGCTGCTGACTGCCTGTGCAACCGTGATCGAGGAGCCCAAGTTCCGCAAGCCTGATCCCGAAGCGGCAGCCCGGAACCGTGTCGCGCTGGCGGCCGAGTACCTCAAGACCGGTGACAACGAAAAGGCCCAGCTGCAACTGCGCCGCGCCCTGGACTCCAACCCCGACTCGCCGGAAGCGCATAACCTCATGGGTGTGCTGCTCGAGCGCGATGGCGACATCAAGGGTGCGGATCGCGAATACCGCAAGGCCATCCGCCTGCGCGAAGGTTATGCGCAGGCCCACAACAATTACGGCAGCTTCCTGTTCCGCCAGCAGCGCTACAAGGATGCGATCAAGCAGTTCACGCTTGCAACGGAAGACATGGGTTACCCCTTGCGTGCACAGGCATACGAAGGCTGGGCGCGCAGCGCTTTCAGGCTGGGTAATGACGAGGCGGCAATGCACGCCGCTACGCGCGCGCTCAAGCTCGATTCCAGCCTGCCCATCGCGACCCTGCTGCTGGCGGAAATCCACTACAACCAGAAGAACTACGAGGCCTCCCACGGCCTCTACAAGCGTTATCTGCAGTTCACCAGCGAAGTGCCGCAAACGGCACAGAGCCTGTGGCTGGGGATTCGCCTTGAGCGTCGTTTCGGGAACAAGGATGCACTGGCCAGCTATGAGCTGGCCTTGAAGCGCTTGTATCCGGATAGCCCGGAATACAAACAGTATCAGGAAGCCCTTCGGGCGGAGAAATAAATAAAGCCTGCTGCCAACAGCAGGTAGAAGTATGCGGAGCTAATTGTGCGCGAACAGACCCAACCGATCAGCCAGATCGAAGACCTGCAGGAAGAAAATGGCCGGGATGAGGCCGATTATCTCTCCTTCATGCCTGGCCAGCGCCTGAAGAAGGCACGCGAGTTGCGCGGCATGACGATCGAACAGGTTGCCCACGAGCTGAACCTGTCGCCCCGCTATGTCGTCGCCATGGAGTCCGACTCCTACAAGAGCCTGCCCGAACCGGCTTTCGTACGCGGCTACATGCGGCGCTATGCGCAGCTTGTGAAGCTGTCGCCGGACGATATCGCCGCCAAGTTCGACCAGTGCTATGCCGAGGACAAGGAAACGCCCGAAGTCGACGTGCGTCCCCGCAACCCCATTCAGCTGCTCGGCGTCATCGCGCGGCGGCCACGCCTGCGTGCGCGCCGCCTGCTGCAGTTGGGAGCGCTGGCTTTTGTACTGATCCTGATCGCCGGCTTCCTCTGGAACGGCATTGCCTCCCGGGACACCGTCTCGGTGGCGGACGAGCCGGTCCTGTCGGTCGACCAGGCAGTGCCGGTGCCCATGGCGCCGGCAGAGTCGGGGATTGCCGTGCCCGGCACTGCGCCGCTGGCGCCGGCGCCCGTTGTGCCGTCCGCTCCGGCCGCGACTGTGCCGGCCGCGCCGCCTGCCGGTGCAGCGCAGATGCCCGCGCCCGCGCCTGCCACCGGACTGAACGTGCTGCCGACCCCTGCGGGTCCTGCAGTGTTGCCGACCCCGGCACCTGCGGCGCCGCCGGCAACGCCCTGAAGCCTGAAAGGACATCTCGGTCATGCACGAATCTCCCATCAAGCGTCGCCTCACCCGCAAGATCCGGGTCGGCAATGTCCATGTCGGCGGTGATGCCCCCATCACCGTGCAGACCATGACCAATACCGAAACCTGCGACGTGGCGGCCACCGTGGCGCAGATCCAGCGCTGCGTGGCGGTGGGCGCCGATATCGTGCGAGTGTCCGTGCCCTCCATGGAGGCGGCAGAAGCATTCGGCCGGATCCGCACGCAGGTGCCGGGCGTGCCGCTGGTGGCGGACATTCATTTCGACTATCGCATCGCGCTGGCCGTGGCCGAGAAGGGCGCCGACTGCCTGCGCATCAATCCGGGCAACATCGGTGCCGAAGACAAGGTTCGCGAGGTCGTGGCGGCGGCCCGCCACCACGGCATCTCCATGCGCATCGGCGTCAATGCCGGCTCGCTGGAGAAGGACCTGCAGAAGAAATACGGCGAGCCCACTGGCGAGGCACTGCTGGAATCCGCCCTGCGCCATATCGACATTCTTGATCGCCTGGATTTCCACGAGTTCAAGGTCAGCGTGAAAGCATCCAACGTGTTCCTGACGCTGGACGCCTATCGACTGCTGTCGAGGCAGATCGACAATCCCCTGCACCTGGGGGTCACCGAGGCTGGCATATTCCGCTCCGGCACGGTGAAGTCCGCCATTGCGCTTGGCGGCCTGCTGCTCGAGGGCATCGGCGATACGCTGCGCATTTCGCTGGCGGCCGAGCCTGAGGAAGAGGTGAGGGTCGGCTTCGACATCCTGAGGTCGCTGGGCATCCGCTCCAACGGCATCAACTTCATTGCCTGCCCGAGCTGCTCGCGCCAGGAGTTCGACGTCATCCGCGTGATGAACGAGCTGGAGGCCCGGCTCGAGGACGTGCGCGTGCCGATGGATGTGTCCGTCATCGGTTGCAAGGTGAACGGCCCGGGCGAGGCCAAGGAGGCCGACAT
>JAJNDL010000081.1 GCA_021156385.1 Moraxellaceae bacterium
GAAGGGCGAGTACACCGCGCCGCTCTGGCCGGACGGCCGCCTCGCGCCGGGCAGCGCGAGCTGGGCGCAGGATGCGTCGTACCGCTGGCTGGTGGTGCCGTCGCAGCGGGTCAGGATCGGGGGCGGTGCCGCACCTGCGGCGCCGGAAAAGGCGGCGCCCTGAGTAGCGGTACCGCTGCAAGGGTGTCGGAGCAGGCTGTGGTTTTCAGGCGCCGCCGAGTTCGCGGCGCAGCACCGCATGGCGGTGCGTGAAGAGCTGCTTCACGGCCCAGGTGGAAAGGCCGCGCGCAAGGCGCGGCTCGAAGCTGAGGAGGTCGGTGACGGTGCAGCGGCCGGTATCGCCCGGCACGGCGCCGATGCGGCGCTCGTGCCGCCACAGCCGCATGCTGCCCATGGGCGACTGCTCCACGAAGCCCTCGTTCTCCTTCAGCTCCAGCAGTGTCAGGTCCGAGAAATCCACCGGCAGCAGGCCGAACAGCATGATGCGGCTGCGGAAGAGGCGTTGTTCCGGCACGAAGGCGAGGTCGGCGAGCGAGGTCACGCCCGGCGGCACGCTCATGCCCATGAGCGGGCGCAGCTCGGTGGCGATGCCGCGCACCGAGGTGATCCAGCGCCAGGCCTCTTCGCGCGACACGTCCAGCGTGGACGCGAAGCGCAGCGTGACGGGCTCAGGCATCGGCGTAGTGCTCGCCGATGATGTCGTCGAGCTGCTCCCGCAGGCCGTGGTAGAGGCCGGCGACGTCGACGTGGCCGTCGTCCTCGATGCGCTTGGAAAGCATGGTGAGCGGGAACAGCAGCAGTGGGGTGTCGCGGTAGCGGATGGCGGGATCGCGGCCGTATTCGTCCTCGACCATGCACCAGTCGTAATCGGGGTTCAGCGTCGAGAAGAGCGCGCCGAAGGCGATGCCCAGCGCCTGCAGCGGCGGCGTGGCGTCGCGCTGCAGCGCACCGGAATCCAGCGTCCGCTGCAGCAGCGCGAGGTCGGCTTCGGTGCCGGTGAGCGCGGCGCCCGCCAGTTCCTGCACCAGCCGGCCGGCATTCGCCAGCAGGGTCGCGATGAATTCGGCGTCGGCAGCGTCCGGCGCGGTGATGGTCTGCTCCATGGCTCAGCCCGGCAGTCGCACGAAGACCTTGCCGTTCTCCTCGCTTGCCTCGTAGACGGGCAGCGGGGCCGGCTTCTTGCCCATCGCGATCAGGCGATGCGACCAGGTCGGCAGGGGCAGGCCGGCGAAGGCGTTGCACCAGTCCAGGTTCTGGCCGGTGCAGATGTCGAAGCGCGAGCCGTGCCAGGGACAGGTGACGGCGCCGTCCTTCACGGTGCCGCGCGCCAGCGACATGCCGAGGTGCGGGCACTTGCTCGAGAACGCCTGCACCTTGCCGGCGATGCGCGTGACGATCAGCGGCGTGCCGCCGCCCTTCACGGTGAGCAGTTCGTTTTCCTTCACGTCGCCCGAGGCGGCGACTTCGATCATCGACATGGTGTTCTCCCTGTTCCGGTTGCGATGCGGTCCGGTGTTTCTATCACCGCGCCCGCGGCGCGGCCATCCACGATAGGAACGAGGCTCAGCGCACCTGGATGGTGGTCATGATGTCGCCCGCCAGCTCGATATGGGCCTTGGGGTCGTCGACCAGGCTCTCGAGGTAGAACAGGGCGAGCACGCGCGCCGAGCCGACCACGACGCCGGTGCCGAGGCGGCCGTTCCCGGCGTCCCGCACGCTGTAGATGGCGCGGCGCACCGGCCCGCGCTGCTCGATGGGCTCCTCGATCACCTTGTCGTCCTTGGTGAGCTTCTTTTTCTCGCTGTCGATGCGCTGCTGCACGAATTCGCGGAACTCCTTTTCGGACAGGGCGCGCCGGACCTCGAGCACGCTCACGGTGAGCTGCCGCTTCTCGTCGCCGCTGCGGAAGATGAGCATGGAGGGGTTGCGGCTCAGGATGACCCAGCCGTCCGGCAGGGCGAAGCGGAGGTTGTCGTCCTGGTAGACGTCGGCCGCCGCGAGGCGGGCGACGGCGAGCAGCAGGATGGCCAGGAAGAGGCGGAGAACGGGGCGCATGCCGGAGTCCCTCTGGTGTTGTTGTCGGTGGGCGGCTCCGGCGAGCTTGCCGCTTTCGCCCGGCGCTTTCCAGCACCGGGTTGGCAATGGCGGGACGAAGACCGTCGCGGCGGCGGGAAAGTCCCGGGCTGCAAGACGCAGGCGCGGACCTAGTCCGGCGTGATGACGACGGACGCGGCGTTGCGCCGGAACGGTCCGTGGTAGACGGCCTCGATGTTGTTGCCGTCCGGGTCGAGTGCGAAGGCGGCGTAGTAGCCCGGATGGTAGGGGCGCTCGCCGGGCGGGCCGTTGTCCCGGCCGCCGGCGGCGAGGGCGGCCCGGTGGAAGGCCTGCACGGCGTCCCGGCCTGATGCCTGGAAGGCGAGGTGGGTGCGGGTGACATAGGTGTCGGCCACGTCCACGAAGAGCTCGTCCGCGTAGAAGAAGCCGGGACCTTCCTGCACGACATCCGGAAAGCCGAGCGCAGCGAATACCGAACGGTAGAAACGCTTGCTGGCCTCCAGGTCCGCGACGCGCAGGTGGACGTGGTCGAACAGCCTGCCGCGATGAATCTCCATGAATTCCTCCGTGTCGCTTCGTGCGGAAAATGAAAGGCGGTAGATTGCTGCACAACGTGTCTTCGGCCGGTCGCCAGCGTTTGGCCGGACCTTGCTGCCGGGGTGGCAACGAGAAATATATACGGGCGCTGGCGGCCTGCAGGGTGACGGTGCCATTTCGCGATCTTTGGCACCGAGGCGTCCGCCACCGCCGGATAGCTCCGGTCTGCCCGGGTCACCGGAAATTTCCTGCAACTGCTTCCGGGCCGGACAGCGTCCCCGGCCGGGTCAGGAACGCCCGCGCAATCCGTCCGCCATCCGCTGCAGGGCTTCATCCAGCCGTGCCCTCGGGCAGCCGAAGTTGAGGCGCACGAAACCCCGCATGCCGAAATCGGTGCCGGGCGAGAGGCCCACGCCCAGCTCCTCGAAGAAGCGCTGAGGGTCGGCCACGTCCAGCGCGCGGCAGTCGATCCAGGCGAGATAGGTGGCCTCGGGCTGCACCACGTGCAGGCCGGCGAGACCGTCCAGCGCCATCACGCGTTCGCGGTTGCCGCGCAGGTAGTCGAGCAGTTCCGCGCGCCACTCCGCGCCGTCGCGGTAGGCGGCGGTCGCGGCGGTCATGCCGAGAATGTTGGGGTGCGGGCCGATGCCGGCCATGGCGCGCTCGAAGCGGCGGCGCAGCGCGGCATCCGGGATGACCGCGTAGGCGCAGCCGAGGCCCGGGACGTTATAGGTCTTGGAGGGCGCCATCAGCGTGATGCTGCGCGCTGCAAGATCGGGGGCGTGCAGGGCGAAGGGCACGTGGCGCAGGCCCGGCTCGAGAATGAGCTCGCAGTGGATCTCGTCGCTGACCACGACGAGATCGCGTGCCCGCGCGTACGCCGCGACGGCGTCGAGTTCGTCACCGCGCCATACGCGGCCCACCGGATTGTGCGGATGGCAGAGGAAGAGGCCGCGCGTGCGCGGCGTGTGCACCGCCGCGACAGCCGCCATGTCCCAGCGCCAGTTTTCCTGCTCGCGCAGCGGCACGCGCACGGTGTGCCGTTCCATATGTTCCGGCGCGGTGAAGAGGGCCGGGTAGACGGGCGTGGCGGTGACGATGGCGTCGCCGTTTTCACCTATGCTGCGGGCAGCGATGTTGAGGCCGGAGACGAGGCCGGCAAGCGGCACGATCCACTCCGGCGCGACGGCCCAGCCGTAGTCGCGCCGGAGTGCGCCGGTGACGGCGGCGAGGAATTCCGGCGTGGTGTGGCCGTAGCCGAACACGCCGTGCGCGACGCGCTGCTGCAGCGCCGCGACCACGGCGGGCGGGGCCGCGAAATCCATGTCGGCCACCCACAGCGGGATGATGTCGGCGCCCGCGGCGCTGCGGCGGCCGTGATAGCGTGCCCACTTGATGCTGTCGCTGTCGCGGCGGTCGACCGGAAGGTCGAAGCGGGAGGGGGGATCGGTCGGCATGGCAGGCTCCTTTGCGGCGGATGGTGCCGCTGGCGCGGCGGTTTGCCAACGGCGGCTCCGGCTGACGTCCGCCATATCCGCCGCGGCTGCGGCGGAGTAGTGTCGGATGCGTCTAAACATAGCCCCGCGCTGCGACGCAGGTGTCGCCTGTCCGCACGGGGCCGCAGGCAGGGCCGGCAACGGGGCCGGTTCCGGATGGCAGGGGTGGGTATGGGCCGGAAGGACAGCGGGAACGCGAAGGCGGCCGTGCAGGCGCTGCCAGAGTCGCGCTACCGCCAGATCGTCGAGACTGCCAACGAAGGCATCTGGACCATCGATGCGCAGGCGTGCACCGATTTCGTCAATGCCAAGATGGCCGCCATGCTCGGCTACGCCCCCGAGGAGATGATCGGGCGGCCGGTCATGGATTTCGTGGACCCGACCCTCCGGGAAGAGGTCGGCCGCAATCTCGACCGGCGCGCGCTCGGCATCGCCGAGGATCACGAGTCGCGGCTCGTGCACCGCGACGGCCACATCCTCCACGTCTACATGTCGACCAGCGTCTTCACCGACGAGCACGGCAATTTCGCCGGCGCGCTGGCCATGGTCACCGACATCACCGCACGCCGCCAGGCCGAGGCGGCGCTGCAGGCCAGTGAGGCGCGTTTCCGTGCGCTCTGGGAGGCTTCCATCGACGCCGTGGTGGTGATGGATGCCGACAGCCGCATCCTCTACGCCAACCCGGCGCTGCGGGCCGTGTTCGGCCATGCGCCGGAGGAAGTCATCGGGCAGGACCTCGCCATGCTGCAGCCGGAGCGCCTGCGGGAAGCGCACCGCCAGGGGCTGGCGCGCTTCATCCGGAGCGGCATCCGCACCCTGGACTGGCACGCTGCGCGCGCCATCGGGCTGCACCGTGACGGCCACGAGTTCCCGGTCGAGATCACCTTCACCCACATCACGCTCGGCGGCGAATCGCTGTTCGCCGGTTTCATCCGCGACATCACCGAGCGCCAGCGCATCGAGGAGCGCGAGAAGACGCGTGCCCGCGTGCTGTTCATGATGGCCACCGACGCGCCGCTGGACGAGGTGCTGCACGCCATCGTGCACGGTGTCGAGGCGCAGATTTCCGGCGCCCTGTGCAGCATCCTGCTGCTCGACCCCGACCGCCGCCACGTGCACACCGCCGCCGCGCCCAGCCTGCCCACGTCCTACAGCGCGGCGCTGGAGGGCGCGGCCATCGGCCCGAATGCCGGCTCCTGCGGCACGGCGATGTACCGCGGCGAGCGTGTCGTAGTTTCAGACATCGCCAGCGATCCGCTCTGGGCCGACTACCGTGCGCTCGCCGCGGCGGCCGGGCTCGGCGCCTGCTGGTCGGAGCCCATCCGCGGCGCCGACGGGCGCGTGCTCGGCAGCTTCGCCATCTACCATCGCGAGGCGCACGTGCCCGAGTCTTCGGACATGGAGACCATCACCGTCGCCGCGCATCTTGCCGCCATCGCGCTGGCGCGCGACGTGGCCAAGCGCGCGCTGGTCGAACTCAACGCCAACCTCGAGGTCGAGGTGCAGAAGCGCACCGCCGAGCTCATGCAGGCCAAGGAGCAGGCCGAGGCCGCCAGTCGCGCCAAGAGCGCCTTCGTCTCCAACATGAGCCACGAGATCCGCACGCCCATGCACAGCATCATCGGGCTCACCCACCTCGTGCTCGACACGCGGCTCGACGCGCAGCAGCACTCCTACCTGAAGCGCATCGACCAGGCCGCACAGCACCTGCTCGGCATCGTCGACGACATCCTCGACTTCTCGCGCATAGAAGCCGGCCGGCTGGAGATGGAGCAACAGGACTTCGACCTCGACGCCGTCTTCGATGCACTGCAGGGACAGTTCGGCGCGGCGGCGGCCGCCAAGGGCCTGCGCCTGGTGCTGGACATTGAGCCGGCGCTGCCGCGCCAGCTGCGCGGCGATGCACTGCGGCTCGGCCAGGTGCTGATCAACTTCGTCAGCAACGCCATCAAGTTCAGCAGCCACGGCGACATCGTCATCGCGGCAAGGCAGGAGGCGGCCGGGGAGGGACGCCTGACGGTGCGCTTCGCGGTCAGCGACAGC
>JAJNDL010000082.1 GCA_021156385.1 Moraxellaceae bacterium
CGCAGCAGCGACTGGTGTTCGTGCTGGCTGTGGATGTCGATGAGCATCTCGCCGAGCAGCTTCACGTCGGCGAGGGTGGCCGGGCTGCCGTTGATGTAGGCGCGGGAGCGGCCGTCGGCGCTCACGGTGCGGCGCAGCCAGCACTCGCCGTCGGCCTCCAGCTCGCGTTCGCGCAGCCAGTCCTGGGCTTCCGGCTGCTTGCTGATGTCGAAGCCGGCGCTGACCTCGGCGCGTTCGGCGCCGGCACGCACCACGCCGGCATCGGCGCGATCGCCCAGGCAGAGGCCGAGGGCGTCCATGAGGATGGACTTGCCCGCGCCGGTCTCGCCGGTGATGACGGAGAAGCCGGGGCGGAAATCCAGCTCGAGGCTGGCGACGATGGCGAAATCGCGGATCTTGAGATGGCTGAGCATATGGACAGTGTCTTCCGGAATCCTGCGATGATAGGCGATGCCCGCATCCTTTATAAGCCGTGCGGCTGCGATCAACGCAGCTTCGACGCAGAAGGTGTTAACGCCGTTGCAGACAGAGGCTATAAACAGCCCATGGATCGTACCCAGCTCCTCTTCAAGACCCTGGTCGAGTGCTATATCCGCGACGGCCAGCCGGTTGGCTCCCGTTATCTCCTGGAGATGACCTCACTGCCGCTGTCGCCAGCGACGGTGCGCAACGTCATGGCCCAGCTCGAGGAGAAGGGTCTGCTGGCGGCGCCGCACACCTCGGCCGGCCGCGTGCCGACGCAGCAGGGCTACCGCCTCTTCGTGGACCGCCTGCTCACTACCGAGGCGGTGAACGAGGAGACGGTCAAGGTCATCTCTGAGGAGCTTTCATCGGCGCAGTCGCCCGGCGAACTCGTGCAGAAGGCCTCGGCCTGCCTGGCCGAGCTTTCCCGCCATGCCGGCCTCGTCATGGTGCCCCGGCGCGACCTCGTCGACCTGCGCCACATCGAGTTCGTCCGGCTCGACGAGCGCCGCGTGCTGGCCATCGTGGTCTGCGCCAACGGCGACGTGCAGAACCAGCTCATCCATACCGAGCGGCCCTTTGGCGAGGCGGAGCTGGAGCAGGCCGGCAACTACCTGAACCACCATTTCGCCGGCAAGAACCTGGGCGAGATCACGCGCGGCCTGCTCTGCGGCCTGCGCGACGACCAGCGCCAGCTCGACCACCTGCTGCGCGGCACCGTCACCCTGGCCGAGCGTGCCTTCGCGCCGAAGCCGACGGGGGACTACGTGCTCTCGGGCGAGGCCAACCTCGTGCGCCTGGCCGAGACCGGTGGCGTCGACCGCCTGCAGGAGCTCTTCCAAGCCTTCACCGCCAAGCGCGACATCCTGCACCTGCTGGACCGCTGCCAGCAGAGCGAGGGCGTCGAGATCTACATTGGCGCGGAATCCGGCTATGCGCCCTTCGGCGACCTGACGCTGGTGACCGCGCCCTACGGCGCCAACGGCCGCGTGCTCGGGCGCCTGGCGGTGATCGGGCCGACACGCATGGCCTACCAGCGCGTGATCCCGCTGGTCGAGGTCACCGCCAACATCCTGTCCCGGGCGCTGTCCTCTTCATAAAGACGTACTGCCTGCCGCCTTGCCCCTTGAAACTGTCCGGATAAGCCCCAGAACTGCCGAAGTTTTCAGGAACGGGCCGGAAGCCCCGGCCCCAGAGAGGCAGTCATGGCAGAGCAGGACAAGCAGGACCAGGAGTCCGTCATTCCCACCCCGGCCACCTCGGCCGAGAGCAACACCGCCGTCGACGAGAACGGCAATGCCAAGGTCGCCGAAGATACGGCCCAGCCGGACTGGCCCGCCCGCGTGGCCGAACTCGAGGCATTGGTGAAGGACACCCAGGTCCGCGCTCAGGCCGAGATCCAGAACATCCAGCGCCGCGCCGAACGCGACGCCGACAATGCCCGCAAATATGCCCTCGAAAAGTTCGCCGGCTCCCTGCTCGAGGTCGTCGACAACCTCGAGCGCGCCCTCGAAAGCACCTCCGACGATGCCGAAGCCACGCGCGGCCTCATGGAGGGCGTGGCCCTGACACACAAGCAGCTGGTGGAAACGCTGCGCCGTTTCCAGGTGGAGGCCGTCGATCCGCAAGGCCAGCCCTTCAATCCCGAACTGCACCAGGCGGTCGGCATGCAGCCCGTGCCGGGCGTTGCCCCCAACACGGTCACGGCCGTCCTGGCCAAGGGCTACACGCTGAACGGCCGCCTGCTGCGGCCGGCCATGGTGATGGTGGCGGCAGCCAGCTGAGGCTTTTCCCCTCTTCTCCGGGCGAGGGGACAAATTGGAAATGCCCTTGAAATCGCTAAGGGCATCGCCATATCCGAGTTCAAGACAACTTAACCCCTGCCGGGCCGACCCGGCACCCGGTTCCAGGAGACAGTAAATGGGCAAGATCATCGGTATCGACTTGGGCACGACCAATTCCTGCGTCGCCATCATGGAAGGCGACAAGGTCAAGGTCATCGAAAATGCGGAAGGTGCGCGCACCACGCCCTCCATCGTCGCCTACACCGACAACGAGGTGCTGGTCGGCGCCGGCGCCAAGCGCCAGGCCGTGACCAACCCCAAGAACACGCTGTTCGCGGTGAAGCGCCTGATCGGCCGCAAGTTCACCGACGACGTCGTGCAGAAGGACATCAAGATGGTGCCCTACGCCATCGCGGCCGCGCCCAATGGCGACGCCTGGGTGGAAGTGAAGGGCGACAAGAAGGCACCGCCGCAGATTTCCGCCGAAGTGCTGAAGAAGATGAAGAAGACCGCCGAGGACTATCTCGGCGAGCCGGTCACCGAGGCCGTGATCACGGTGCCCGCCTACTTCAACGACTCGCAGCGCCAGGCCACCAAGGATGCCGGCAAGATCGCCGGCCTTGACGTGAAGCGCATCATCAACGAGCCGACCGCGGCCGCGCTCGCCTTCGGCATGGACAAGAAGGAAGGTGACCGCAAGATCGCCGTGTACGACCTCGGCGGCGGTACCTTCGACATCTCCATCATCGAGATCGCGGAAGTCGAGGGCGAGCACCAGTTCGAAGTGCTCTCCACCAACGGCGACACCTTCCTGGGTGGCGAAGACTTCGACCTGCGCCTGATCGACTATCTCGCCGACGAGTTCAAGAAGGAGAACGGCGTCGACCTGCACAACGACCCGCTCGCGCTGCAGCGTCTCAAGGAAGCGGCGGAGAAGGCCAAGATCGAGCTGTCCTCCGCGCAGCAGACCGAAGTGAACCTGCCCTACATCACGGCCGATGCCACCGGTCCCAAGCACCTCAACATCAAGGTGACGCGCGCCAAGCTGGAGTCGCTGGTGGAAGAGCTGATCCAGCGTACCATCGAGCCCTGCCGGATCGCGCTGCAGGATGCCGGCCTCAAGGTCGGCGATATCGGTGACGTGATCCTCGTCGGCGGCCAGACCCGCATGCCCAAGGTCATGGACAAGGTGAAGGAATTCTTCGGCAAGGAGCCGCGCCGCGACGTGAATCCGGACGAAGCCGTGGCCATCGGTGCCGCCATCCAGGGCGCCGTGCTCTCCGGCGACGTGAAGGACGTGCTGCTGCTCGACGTGACGCCGCTGACGCTTGGCATCGAAACCCTGGGCGGCGTGATGACGCCGCTGATCGAGAAGAACACCACGATCCCGACCAAGAAGTCGCAGGTGTTCTCGACGGCCGACGACAACCAGGGCGCCGTGACCATCCACGTGCTGCAGGGTGAGCGCAAGCAGGCCACGGGCAACAAGTCGCTGGGTCGTTTCGATCTTGCCGACATTCCGCCGGCCCCGCGCGGCATGCCGCAGATCGAAGTGACTTTCGATATCGACGCCAACGGCATCCTGAACGTGAGCGCGAAGGACAAGGCCACTGGCAAGGCGCAGAGCATCGTCATCAAGGCGAACTCCGGCCTGTCCGATGACGAAATCCAGAAGATGGTGCGCGATGCCGAGGCCAACGCCGAGGAAGACCGCAAGTTCACCGAGCTGGTCAATGCCCGCAACAGCGGCGACCAGCTGATCCACGCCACGCGCAAGGCGCTGACCGATCTCGGCGACAAGGCCACCGAGGAGGACAAGACCCGCATCGAGGCCGCGATCAAGGAGCTGGAGGAAGTGCTGAAGGGCAACGACAAGGGCGTGATCGACCAGAAGATCGAGAACCTGTCGCAGGCGTCCATGCCGCTGATGCAGAAAGCCTATGCCGAGCAGCAGCCGGGACAGGCCGGTGCCGGCGCGGAGGCCGGCTCCGGTGCGCAGGCCCAGGCCAGCGGCGACGACGCCGCGGTCGACGCCGAGTTCGAGGAAGTGAAGGACGACAAGAAGTAATGCCGCGTGTCCCGTTCCTGCTGGCCAGGCACGGGACTTCTGTGCGCAAATGCGACATCAGGAATGCAACGCGGGGTACGCCCCGCGTTGCCGTGTCTGCAAACTGCTTTTGAGTGATGGCGATGTCCAAGCGTGATTATTATGAAGTGCTCGGAGTAGCGAAGGCCGCGTCTGCCGACGAGATCAAGAAGGCTTATCGCAAGCTCGCCATGAAATACCATCCGGACCGCAATCCGGAGGACAAGACTGCCGAAGAAAAGTTCAAGGAAGTGAACGAGGCCTACGAGGTGCTGTCCGACGAGGACAAGCGCGCGGCTTACGATCGCCACGGCCATGCCGGTTTCGATCCCGGCATGGGCGGTGCCGGTTTCGGCCACGGTGGCGCGAGCTTCTCCGACATCTTCGGCGATGTCTTCGGCGACATCTTCGGTGGCGGCGGTCGCGGTGGCGGTGCGCGCCGCTCCAATCGCGGCTCCGACCTGCGCTACACCCTGGAGCTGGACCTGGAGGAGGCCGTGCGCGGCACCACGGTGCAGATCCGCGTGCCCAAGTTGTCCACCTGCGAAATCTGCGAAGGCTCGGGCGCCAAGAAAGGCACCTCCGCCGAAACCTGCCGCACCTGCGGCGGTGCCGGCCAGGTGCGCGTGCAGCAGGGCTTCTTCACCATGGCCCAGACCTGCCCGACCTGCCGCGGTCGCGGCAAGACCATCAAGGACCCCTGCAATGCTTGTCATGGCCAGGGTCGCGTCGAGAAGGCCAAGACGCTGGAAGTTAAGATCCCGGCGGGTGTCGACACTGGCGACCGCATCCGCCTCTCCGGCGAGGGCGAGGCCGGAGCGAATGGCGGACCGGCGGGCGATCTCTATGTGCAGGTCGCGGTGCGCCAGCACAAGATCTTCGAGCGCGACGGCGCCGACCTCTATTGCGAAGTGCCGATCTCCTTCGCGGATGCCGCGCTCGGCGGCGAACTCGAAGTGCCGACCCTGGATGGCCGCGTGAAGCTGAAGATTCCGGAAGGCACCCAGACCGGCAAGCTTTTCCGCCTGCGCGGCAAGGGCGTGGCGCCGGTGCGCGGTGGCGGCCCGGGCGACCTGCTTTGCCGCGTCGTGGTCGAGACGCCGGTGAACCTCAGCAAGCGCCAGAAGGAACTGCTGCGCGAGTTCCAGCAGGACATGGATGGCGAGGACGGCAAGCATTCCCCGCGCAAGAGTTCCTGGTTCGAGTCGGTGATGGGGTTGTTCGGCGACAAGTAAGCCGCTGCCTTCTGGAAGAAGCCGGGCATTGCCCGGCTTTTTTCATAGGGTGACCTGAAGCAAGGCAATTGGCCGGAGCAGGCCCGGGCCGCGTAATTTCCCTCATTGTATTGGGGCCTTTTCACGGGCAATCTTGCGCCCGCTTGCGCGGGGGAACCTTCCCTGCGCCTCTACACAGGGGAGTTGTCATGTCGTTCAAGAAAATCGTGGCCTGCACCGTGGTGGTGTCGGCAGGTCTCGCCAGTGGTTGCGCCAGCATCGTCAGCGGCGGCCCGCGCACCGTGACCATCAGCAGCTCGCCCTCCGGCGTGCCTTTCGTCATCAAGAACCGGGCCGGCACCGAAGTCGCCTCCGGCACCACGCCGTCGACCCAGGCGCTGCCAGCCAAGGCCGGTTTCTTCAAGGGCGAAACCTATGCCGTGACCTACAAGCCGCAGTGGGCCAGCGAGCAGACCCGTACCCTGAACAGCAATCTGAACGGCTGGTACTGGGGCAACATTATCTTCGGCGGCCTGCTCGGCCTGCTGATCGTGGACCCGGCCACCGGTGCCATGTGGAGCGCCCGTGGTCGAGCAGGCTCCCGCAGCTCCTGCCGCTCCGGTAGCAGCCACCAACTGAGCCTTTGCGGCACGCACAGAAGCCGGGCATTGCCCGGCTTCTGTTTTTCCGGGTGGCTGCTGCCCTCCGCTCTCCCTACAATGCGGCCTTTCGCCCTCACTCTTGGAGTTGTCA
>JAJNDL010000447.1 GCA_021156385.1 Moraxellaceae bacterium
CGACCATCTCTACGAGGATCATCGCGTCGTCAACGACCGCACGGTGGATACGCACGTCAAGAACCTGCGCCGCAAGCTGGAGAAAGTGCGGCCCGAGGGAGAGGTGATACGGTCCATCTATGGCGTTGGCTACCGGCTGACGCTTTAGGCGCGCCTGGCGGGGCGAGGCAGCTTTGGAAGAGATTGCATCTTCTTGTGGAGCTTTTGAGGGTGGTTTGGGGGAGTGTAGGCAGGCCTGTGGTGGGCGCTATGGCGCTGGCGCAGGTGGGTTGTTGCCACGGCCTGTGGTGGGCGCTACGGCGCTCGCATAGGTGGGTTGTTGCGGTAATGGATTTGCTTGTTGGCACAGGCGGTGCGCCTCGCCCGCGGGGCCTCACTTTCTTTTGTCTCGCCAAAAGAAAGTAAGCGCATTGCTTTTGGCAGACGTGGCGTGGCGATGCAGGCTCGGTATTCAAGTTATGCCAACGCGCACAAGCCGAGGTAAATGCGCAGGCGTAACGAACTGCGGTCAATCCATGAATGGCGTTGAAGGCGCTATTCGAAACACGAGTATTCCTTGAATACCCACCCTACCGGCCGTGCCCACCGCCAGCGCAAAATAAAAAGCCCGCCAACAGGCGGGCTTTTTATTGCACACAGCAGAACTCCCGAGGCGTTTACGCGAGGCATCTCCCTATCCAAATGCCACTGAAGCAGCCCATCCCGCAAGCCAACGCCGTCCGTAATCCCCATCAGCTTCTCAAACGGCGTCATCGCATTTTCTTTGCTTACTTTCTTTTGGCGAGACAAAAGAAAGTGAGGCCCCGCGGGCGAGGCGCACCACCTGCGTTGCCAAACAAATCCATTACCGCAATCACCCACCTCGCCTAGCGCCGTAGCGCCCACCACAGGCCTGCCTACACCCACCCAAACCACCTCCGTTACACAACACACCCCCATCTCCACACTCTCTTCTTTTTCCCACCGCAATTCACCCACAGTGCCCTCGTAATCTGGCTTCAGTCGAACACGCAACCGACCTTCGAGGAGAACGCCATGAACCACACCATTACCCGTTTCCTGTTCGCCACCGCCCTGGCCCTGCCCCTGCTCGCGCCGGCGGCCTCCGTCGTCGACGGCGGCAACCAGACCGGCAATTCCGCCCCGGCCCGCGCGATGAAGCACGACGGCCACCACGGCCATCACGGTCACCACGGCAAGGGCCGCCACGGCCACGGCCACCGCCACGACCGCGACGGCAAGCCGTTCTTCCTGCGCGGCATCACGCTGAGCGCGGAACAGGACGGCAAGCTGCAGGCCCTGCTCAAGGAGCAGCAGCCGGCGCTGGAGGCGCAGAAGGAGGCTGCGCACAAGGCACGCACCGAGCTGCAGCAGCTCACGCTCTCCGGCAGGTTCGACGAGAAGCAGGCGAAGCGCCTCGCCGACGCCTCGGCAGCCGCCCGTGCCGGAATCGACCTCGCCCGCGCGCGCCAGCACGCGAAGATCGTGCAGCTCCTGACGCCCGAGCAGCGCCAGCAGGCCGAGAAGAACGTGCAGGAAAAAGCGGCGCGGCATGCCACCCGGCAGAGCGTGGCACCGCAGAGCGACGCCCGCTGAGTCCATGACGCAAGATCCGGCGCGTACGCCCGCGCGTAGCCTCCACCGCTCCGGAAGACGAAGCCGGCCTGTGCAAGCAGGCCGGTTTTTTTTATCGGTGTCCGCAGGGTCGTGCCATGCGGGCGACGCTCTCCGGTTCAGTTCAGCGCCACGATGCCGGCATTCAGGTAGGCCGCATACATGATCCAGCCGAGGTAGGGCAGCAGCAGTGCCGCCGCGAGCGGCCGCACGCGCCGGAACACGAGGATGAGCAAGAGAATGTCGACGAGGCCGAGGACCGGGCTCCGCAGGCCGAAGAACAGCGGCGACCACAGCGCGTTCAGCGCCAGCTGTGCATGGAAGATGCGCAGCGCCACCGCACGGTTTTCATGCGGCGTGCGCGCCACCAGCAACGCGGCAATGCCCATCATCAGGTAGAGCGTGTTCCAGACGACCGGAAACACCCACCCGGGAGGCGTGCCCGGCGCTTTCTCCAGCACGTCGTACCAGGGGCCGGGACGGAAGAAGAAACCGGTCGCGCCGGCCACGAAGGGAATGGCGAGGAAATAGAAGGTCTCGGCAAGGCGGGAACTGCGCATGGGGTCCGGCTTCCTGCGGCATCTTGCAGCAAGCGTAGCAGGCGCTGCCGGCCGGGGAGCCCTGCAACTCCGCAGCGCCCCGCCACTACAACAGGGAACGCGCGGGCGCCTAGCGCCAGAGCAGCGCCAGCGCCGCCACCGCGGCGATGCAGAACAGGTCGAGCAGCAGGCCGGCGCGCAACATGGTTCCAGCCGGCACCTGACCGGTGCCGTACACCAGCGCGTTGGGCGGCGTCGCCACCGGCAGCATGAAGCCGCAGGACGCCGCCGCGGCCACGGTGATGGCCAGCGTTGCCGGCGACATGCCGAGGGCCGTGCCGATGCCGGCGAAGACCGGGATCAGCAGCGCCGCGATGGCCGTGTTGCTGGCCAGCTCGCTCATGAAGACGATGAAGGCGATGATGCCGAGCAGCGCCACCAGCAGCGGCGCATTGCCGAGCACGAGCAGGAGCTGGTCGGCGAGGAAGCGGCTGGCGCCGCTTTTCTCCATGACCTGGCCGAGCGCGAGCCCGCCACCGAACAGCAGCAGGATGCCCCAGTCCGTGCCCTGCTCCGCCTCCTTCCAGCTCAGCGTCTTCGTGGCGACGAGCGCGGCGACGGCAGCAATTGCCACCAGCGTGTCGGAGTCGCCGCCGAGGCCCAGCCATTTCGCGAGCGGCGCGCCACCGATCCAGCCGGCTGCCGCCAGCACGAACACCGCCACGGTGAGGCGCTGCTCGCGCGTCCATTCGATGCGCCCCGGCGGCACCTCCACGCGGCCGGCAAGCTTCGGCCGCAGCGTCAGCGTCAGGGCGAGCAGCATCAGCGGCAGCAGCACCAGAACGAGCGGAATGCCGAAAGCCAGCCACTCCGCGAAGCTGATGTCGGCATGCGCCGCGGCGATCGCATTGGGCGGGCTGCCGACCAGCGTGCCAAGGCCGCCGATGCTGGCGCTATAGGCGACGCCGAGCAGCACGTAGGCGCGCTCGCGTACGGTCTCGCCGCCGTCCGCCAGGGCCTCTTCGCCGGGGCGCCCCTGCGCCAGCAGGCCGAGTGCCAGTGGCAGCATGAGTGCGGCAGTCGCGGTATTGCTGATCCACATCGACAGCACGGCCGTCAGCGCGAACAGCAGCCACACTGCCGTCCGGCGGTGCCCGCCGGCACGCCGCAGCACCCAGTTGGCGAGTTCGCGGTCGAGGCCGTGGCGCTGCAGCGCGGTCGCCAGCACGAAGCCGCCG
>JAJNDL010000083.1 GCA_021156385.1 Moraxellaceae bacterium
GCCCATGCCGAGCTGGATAGGCAGGTAGTCGGCGCGGATGTGCGGCAGGTGCAGGAGTTCGCCCGTCTCGAGGGCGGGGCCCATGAGCGTGGCGCCCGGTTCGATCTCCCGGCGTTCGGCGAGGCGCTCGGCATCCACCGCCCAGGTGGCGACGCGGCGCAGCTTGCCGCGTGCCGAGAGGTGGTAGGCCGCCGCCACCTGCGCGCCGGTGTGGTCGACCAGGAAGCGCAACGTGCGCGTGAGCAGTTCCTTGAGCGCGAGGTTGCCGCTGATCATCGCCAGGTATTCGGCGCTGCGGCGCTGCTGGCGGATGTTCTCCTCGGCGATGGCGTTGAGTTCGGCCAGGCGGCGCGATTCGCGCTGGATCAGTTCGTATTGCAGGAAATTGCGCTTTTCCGAGGTTTCCAGGATGTAGCCTGTCACCGTGCAGAGGGTGAGCGGGAGCGCGAAGTACATGCAGACCTCCAGCCAGAACGGCACGGCCTGCAGCGGCACCGCCGCGGCGAGCGCCACCAGCAGCGCGCCCAGCGCCACCGGCGTGACGATGCGCACCGGCACCTGCAGGATGGTGAAGGCGACGATGAAGGTGTAGACGACCTCGTACTTGGAGAGCGCCCCGAAATACTGGCCGTCGAGATACATGGTGGAGAACAGTGCCGAGGCCAGCGCCACGAAGAGGCAGCCGCCGATGATGACGTCGGCGTGGCGCTCCAGGTTGCGCAGGCGGCTGGCGATCCACAGGCCGGTGATGGCAAGCGCGATGGGCAGGCCGGTGAACAGCGCCCAGGGCTTGAAGGACGGGTCCTTCCAGAACAGGGCGATGGGTAGGAGGGCGGTACAGTGCAGCAGGATGAGGCCGTGGATGTACTTGCGCAGCAGGCCGATGACGCGGGCCTGGTAGTGCTGGCGGAAGGCCTGCTCGATGGGCGCGGGCAGGCCGGTCATGAGCCCGCCCTTTTCCACGGCAGCGCGCAGGAGTGCTTCTTCTTTTTCGGCATCGGTCGGCAGCGCAATCGGGGTAGTGGCTGCCGGGTCGCTCCGGATGGGCATCCGTCGGGCTTGCGCGGGAAAGTGTGACGCTGCTCACAGAGCGCTCAGCCGGCCGCCGCTCCGACGGCGATGCCGCGCGCGTTGGCGGCGAGGACGGCATAGGCCAGGTGGGTGCGGACGGCTTCGGCGCGGGCGCGCTCGGCCGGCCCGAAAGGCGTGATGCGGCCGAGTTCGATCACCGCCAGCGGCCTGCCGGCCTGCACGACGGGGATGACGAGCAGTGCGGCGCAGGGCAGCGAGCCCATGCCGAGGTCGACCGGCAGGTAGTCGGCGCGCAGGTTCTGCAGGTGCAGGGTCTCGCCGCTGGCGAGCGCCGGGCCCATCAGCGTCGCCTCCGGTTCCAGCTCGCGGCCCTCGCCGAGGCGGGAGGCATCCACCGCCCAGGTGGCGACGCGGCGCAGCTTGCCGCGCGCCGAGAGATGGTAGGCCACCGCGACCTGGGCACCGGTGTGCTCGACCAGGAAGCGCAGGGTGCGGGCGAAGAGTTCCTTGAGCGTGAGGTTGCCGCTGATCAGCGTCAGGTAGTCTGCGGTGAGCTGTTGTGCGCGCATGTTGCGCTCGGCCTCGGCATGCATCTCGGCCATGCGCTGCGATTCGTGGTTGAGCAGGCGCTGCTGCAGGAAGTTGCGCCGCTCGGAGGTGTCGAGGATCAGGCCCGTCACCGTGCAGATCAGCAGCGGCACCACGAAGTAGAGCAGCATCTCCAGCCACGACGGCGACAGCGCGCTGCCCCAGGAAGACAGCAGCGCCAGCGTGAAGGCCGCCAGTGCGGACGGCACGGCGACGCGCGGCGCGAGCTGCAGGATGGTGAAGGCCACCACCAGGATGTAGATCGTCTCGTAGGCCGCCATCTGCCCGAAGTACTGGCCGTCCAGGCGCATGGAGCAGGAGATCGTGCCGAGCAGGCAGGTGAAGAGGGCGAGGGCGATGACGGTCTCGATGTGCTCCTCCAGCGCCGGCAGCCGCGTCGCGATCCAGAGCCCGGCGAGCACGACGCCGATGGGCGCCATCGCGTACATCTCCCAGAGCGGCATGGCCGGATCGTTGCTGAACAGGAAGATGGGCACGACCACGAGCAGGTAGAGTGCGATCAGGCCGTAGATGGCTTTGCGCAGCAGCAGGCTGGCGGACTGCCGGCGATGCCGCTGGAACGCCGCCTCGTGGTCGGCGGGGAGCTGCCACAGGCCGCGGAAGCCGCCGGCGAGCGCGGCTTTCAGGGCGTCTTCTTCACTGTGGGCGGAGCGCCCGTCCTGGGCTGGCGTGAACATGCGTCCCTGTCGGTTCCGGTTGGGGCCGGCTGGTACCGGCAAGGCGTGTCCTGCGAGGATGGAAGAGCCGGGAAGCGGCTGCAATGCCGCCGGCCCCCCGATTCGGGGTGCCGGTCGGCGGAGAGCCGGTGCGCCGGCCGCGCCTGCCCGCGCTCAGAACTGGATGTTGGGGCGCACCACGAAGGTGAGGCGGTCGGCCGTGGGATCGGCCAGGATGCCGCGGTACTTCTGCGGATCCTCGTAGATGACGCCGGCGTCCAGGGTCAGCGCGAGGTGCCAGCGCCGGATCGGCAGCTTGCGGCCGACGATGACTTCCTGGCGCAGGAAGCGGCCGTTGTGGCGGTCGGCCTCCATGAGCAGCTCCAGGTTGGAGTTGTTGAGCAGGCTGAGCCAGGAGCCCTGGTAGTCGAGGTTGCTGCGCCGCATGCCGATGTAGGCGACGTCGCTGATGTCGGGATTGCCGTGGTTCTTGACGCCGAGGCGGAAGCTCCAGGACAGCTTCTCCTCGCGGAACTGGCGCTCGCCCTTCAGCTTCCACTCGAACTCCCACCAGGTGTCGTCGATGAGCACGTTGTTGTGGATGTGCTTGGCGCCGACCGAGATGAGATAGCCCATGTAGCCGCGGTTGCGGCCCTCGCGCTTTTCCGCGGGGCGGGTGAACTGCATGACGCTGCCGGTGAAGAGCGAGAAGGCCCAGGGCTCCTGGAAGCCGGCGGTGACGGCGTCGAAGACGTTGAGGTCGGTGCTGCCGGCCTCGCCGAGGCCGAAGTCCTCGTAGCTCTCGCGCTGGTGCTTCTTGTACCAGGCGCCGAAGGCGGGCAGCGGGTAGACGCTGACCTCGGCCATGAGCAGGCGCGGCGACAGCGAGTCGAGGAAAAGCTGGCGGTAGACATGGCTCTCCGGCAGGCGGCCGCCGTCGGGCACGGGCGCGTCGGTGAGCGGCACCTCGACGGCGAGGCTGCTGTAGTAGGGGTTCAGTTCCCACAGCCATTCCACGCGCGGCGGCGCGGCCGGGTCGGCGGCCGGGCTGCCGCCGGCCACGGTCGCGTTCGCGGAGCCGGCCTGCGCCATGGCGGGCGGGGCGGTCTCTTCGGCCGGCGCCGGGCCGGCGGCAAGCAGCAACAGGAACAGCAGGCGGAAGGGACGCGCGTGCATCGGGGACTCTGGCAACGGGCCCGGCGAAAAAAGGCGATGCCGTCCCTGTCATCCGGCCGCCGGGTAATACCGAGCCCCGAGTAAATCCGAAGTCGCCCGCCGGCGACAAGCACCCGCCGGCCGCCACCCTGCGGGCAGGCGCGAAAAAAAGCCCGCGGAACGCGGGCTTTTCATGCGCTGGCGCGCGAGGAAAAAAGGAAGCTTATTTGACGCCGGAGAAGATGAAGGCCTGCTTCTGTTCGCCGTCCAGGGCCAGCAGGCCGGCGCGGTTGGTCTCCAGCGAGATCACGCCCGCCATGCTCTTGTTGGCGGCGGCGCCGCAGCCAGTGTGGTTGCCGACGGCAAGCGTGACGTCGAAGACGTTGCCGCGCTCGCGCGTGGTGGCGGTGCCGGTGAAGGTACAGCCGGTGTTGTCGCTGCCGGTGATGGCGCCCGCGCCATCGATGGTGATGCTGGAGCTGTTCTTGCCGGCGTTGGTGGTCATCGAGCCGTTGTAGGTGCCGGCCAGGTGGGCCAGGGTGAGGTTGTTGTTGTACGCCGTGCGGTACAGCGCGGTGAAATCGGCGGGCGAGGGCAGCGAAGAGCCGGGAACGGCCGGGCTCTGCGTGATGGTGCCGGTCAGCGTGCTGCCGGTCGAGAACGTGCCGGAGACGCCGACGCTGTTGCGGCGGGAGTCCTCGAGGCTGATGTGGCGCGCGCTCGTGACCGTGTAGGTGCCGTTGTCATTGGGCGTCGCCGTGCCGGAGACGATGCCGGTGGCGGCCAGCAGCGCGTCGGTCTGCGTCGGGTCGTTGGAATTCGAATACACCATCCAGAAATCGCCATCGCCGAGGATCATCGCCTCCATGAGGCGGGCGTTCGCCACCGGCGTGTTGATGTTGCCGCGCCAGACGCCTTCGGCGCCTTCGGCGGGAGTGACGGTGATGGGCGGGGTCGACGAACCACCGAGGATGCTCGAATCGCTCCCGCAACCGGCCAACAGCAATGCGGCACAGAGGCCGCTCAGGGTGAGTACGTTCCTTGTCATGCCAACTTCTCCTTCACCTCTCCATGAGGCGTGCAAGCAGCATAGAGCGCTGCCGAAGAAAAATGGCTCAGCTTGGAACAATCAAAACCGATTCACTACGCAGCTCTTTCAGACAGGAGTCGTAGCAAACGCGAACAACTCGCGAAGAAGAAACGCGTAGTACGTACGCGATTACGGTGTGCAGAAATTCGGCTAGGGAAAAGCAACGAAAGCCGACGTCACCACAACCGGAGCAGACTGGAGCAAGTGCGGCAGGAAAGGTGGAATCCCGCTGACGCTGACGCTGACGCTGACGCTGACGCTGACGCTGACGCTGACGCTGACGCTGACGCTGACGCTGCACTTCGCCCGGCGAACCGAGGGCAGGCCGGCCGCGGCGGCAGGGGCGCGAATCACGGCGGCCGCCGGGCAGGGATGTCTGTGTGGTGGCCGGCGGAAGCGGGGCAGGCTGGCGTCACGCGGCAACGCCTTCGTGCCTGCACGCGCCTGCCGGCAACGAGGCTCGTGGCGCAGAAAGGAAAATCCCCGGTCGCTTTCGCGCCGGGGATTCCGGAATAAAAAACAAGGATGCCTCCGCTCTGGAAAAAGGCACCCTTGAAGCAGGCTCCTAGGGTCGGGTGCCTGTGAAGATGAAGCTGTTGCTGCTGTCGCCGTTCAGGGCGAGCGCGGTCACCGTGTCGACTTCCAGCGACAGGATGCCGACCACGCTGACGTCCTTGTTGGCGCCGCAGGCGTCCTCCTTGCCGAAGGTCGCGGTGATGTTGAAGACGTTGCCGGCCGACTGCGCCGTGGCCTGGCCGGCGACGCTGCAGCCCGAGGTGCTGCCGCCGGCGATGGCGCCGGTGTCGCTGATGGCGAAATTCGCGGTTTCCTCGCCGGTCTTGGTGGTGATGACGCCGTCGTAGGTACCGGCGAGGTCCGCGAGCGTCAGGTTGGTGTCGAAGGCGGTGCGGTAGAGGCTGGAGAAGACGGCCGGCGAGGTCAGCGCGGTGCTGCCGTCCTGGGTGATGGTGCCGGCGAAGGAATTCTTGTTGACGAAGGTCGCGGTGATGTCGGCCGTGGTCTGCTTGCCGTCTTCCAGGCTGAGCAGGTTGGCGTCGGTCACGGTGAAGTTGGTGCCGTCGGTGGTGCCGGTGCCGCGGATGATGCCCGCCGTGGAGGTGTCGCCTTCCAGCGAGTAGACCAGCCAGAAACTGCCGTCGGGCAGGACCACCGCCCTGGCGGTGCGGCTGCCGGGCGTGGGCGAGTCGATGCTGCCCAGCCAGGAACCGGCTGCGGGGGTGCCCGGCGGGGCGGTGACGGCGCCCGGGCTGGTGATGCTGGAGTCAGAGTTGCAAGCTCCCAACAACAGGGCAGCGCCAAGGCTGCCGGCAATGAGGACATTCCTTGTCATTTCTCAACTCTCCTGGGGCCTCGCTCCGTGAGGCGTAGATGGAGCATAGTTGGCGTTTGGTGGTGCATTGGTTGCCCTTGGCGTAAATAACCATTTCACAACGTAGCTCTCGGACGAGCGTCGTACCTGGGCGCCGTAACGCCTCCTGGAGCCGGTATTTCCTGAGCTAACATGCTTCCCACGAACGTCGTAGACGCGCGAAATCACTTACAAAAAGACTCCAGAAGGAGTCTCTCTGTGGACTGGTCATGACCGACACCACCAACCTGCGCCAGAAACTGGCCGACAAGCTCTGGCACACCCTCTTCGGCGGCGGCGATTCCGCCCTGATGGCGCCCTGGCGCCGCACCGACAGCAAGCGCAACCACCAGCAGGTGCGCGCCGCCGAACTCAAGGCCATCGAGGACATGCTCGCCGACCTCGACGCCCTGCATGCCGGGCGCAAGACCTTCGACCGCAACGGCGACCTCGTCGACAACACCGAGGACGACTTCCGCCCCAGCGGCAAGTTCAGCTCCTTCCTCGAGCAGGCCGAGCAGGATCCCCTCGCCGAGCTGCGCGTGCCCACCGTCGGCGAATCGCTGAAGAAAGTGCGCCTGGAGGCCGAGATCCGCATGCTGCGGCAGTCGCTCAACGTGCGCCGCATCGGCCTGCGCGCCGACCAGCTCGTCGAGACCATCGAGCTGGAGAGCATGTCCGAGCGTCCCGTCGATGCCGACTGGCTGACGCGCTGGAAGGAAGCCGCGGCGCGTGCCGTCGCCACCGATTTCCAGGATATGTGGGCGCGCGTGCTGGTGGACGAAGTGCGCCAGCCCGGCTCGCACAACCTGCGCACGCTGGCCTGGCTCAACACCGTGTCCAAGGCCGACATGACCACGCTGCGCTTCATGCTCCGGCTCGACCTCGGCGGCTTCATCTCGCTGGAGGCCGCCGGCTATTTCAACAAGGACATCCACGGCCCGATGTTCACGCAGATGGAGGCCATGGGCTTCCTGCAGCCCGATCCGGGCAAGACACGCATCAAGAGCGTGGAGGAAAAGAATTTCCGCGCCGTGCTGCGCTGCCAGAACAAGGCGCTCTACATCGAGGGCGAGGACGAGGGCAGCGAGATGCCGATGCTGGCACGCACCTTCACGGCGCTCGGCCGCGAGGTCAGCGTGCTCTTCGCGCCCGGCATGGCCGACACCGCGTATCTCTTCGCGGTCGACTGGATGACCAGCGAAGGCGCGAAGGGCCTGTTCAGCGAGAAGATGAGCCTGTAAACCCTGATTCCGTGGTTCGGCATCCAGTCTTCGTGGGTCGGACGTCAGCCCGACCCACAGAGAGCCCGTGCTCTGCCGGGAGCCAGACGCTGTCCCACAAGGGATAGTCGCCAATGCGTTGCACGAGTCCGGCTCGCAGCGGATTGGCGACGATGTACCGTGCCACCCTCACCAGCTCCTCATCGCGCCGCAGGGCATGGTCATGAAAGCCTGGCTGCCACAGCGGCCTTCCCACCTCCCGGGCAGCCCGTCCTTTCAGCAGCCGGACGGCGTCCGATAACGAACCCTGCTGCAACGACAGTAGCCAGTGAAGATGATCCGGCATGACGACAAAACAGAGCGTGACTACCCGCCCCTGCCGCTCCAGTGCCATCATCTGCTGCACGACTCGCCGACCACGGCCGAAGTCCGCAAACAGGGGTTCACGGTCCTGCGTCGCTGTCGTGATGTGATATATCTGCTGCTGCAGCGACCATCGCCCTTTGCACAGTTCGTCATACGCCATGGCAGCTTCCTTGCGCCGATTTCCGCTTGATTGTTGTGGGTCGGGCTTTAGCCTGACATCAGGACAAGTTCCGGAGATGTCGTCAGGCTGAAGCCCGACCCACAGGAAAACGAAAGCCCGCATCACGCGGGCTTTTCTGTCGGGCAGTGGAAGAGTCTCCCCAGTCTTTCGCCGGCAGGCGAAAGGCGCTCGGGCGGAACGCCGCAGTGCGGCGTCAAACCCCGTCCTCGCCCCACCAGGGATAGAACTCGGGCATCTCGCTGGCCTTGCCCTTGTACTCCGGCGCGCGCTTC
>JAJNDL010000084.1 GCA_021156385.1 Moraxellaceae bacterium
GTTTTCTGGGTCATGAAAAACAGCCGGGGCGGCCTGCGCCGCCCCGTGTCGCGATCAGCGGTTGAAGAGTTTCTGCAGGCCCTTGCCGAGTTCCTCGTTGAGTTTTTCCTTGGCCTCTTCCTTTGCCTTCGCCTTTTCTTCCTCGACCTTCTGCTGCACCGCTTCCTTCGGCGTTGCACCCTTCAGGCCGAGCTTCTCCAGGCCCTTGGCCGTGGCGGCCTTCATGGCGAGGTCGCCGATGGCTTTCGAGTCCAGCTTGCACAGCGACGCCACGGCGCCGGCGAGGCTGCCCTTGCACTGCACGGGGATCTCGTAGGCGGAGTACTTGCCGCCGGCCACGCTCTTGTCGAGATTGAGACCGAAGCGGTAGTCGAGTTCCTGCGTGACGAGGTTGAAGCTGCCACTGCCGGCCACCTTCGCCTTCTTGAGATCGGCATTCATCGCCTTGCTGTTCACCACGCCGTTGTCCAGCGTGTTCTGCGCAGAGAAGCTCGCGATCTCGGTGTCGCGCTGCTTCTCCGCTTCGGCACCGAGATCCTTGCCGGTAAGCGCGAGCAGGGCCTGGTACTTGCCGAGCGCATTGTTGAGCTCCTTCATGGCATTGACGCCGTGCAGCAGGCCGTCCTCGAACTTGAGGTCGGAGGTGCCGCTCACCGACTTCATCCACGCATCGGTGCTGTTGCCGCGCAGTGTGAGCGCGCCGTTGTAGCTGGCCCGGCCTTCGACGAGATCCTTCTTGAGGAGCTTGCGCGCCAGCGGGCCGATCTCCATGCCGTCGAGGCGCGGCTGCAACTTCAGCACGGGCTGCGCGCCCTTGACGTCGATGTTCACCGGCGCACTGAAGCCGCCCTTGAAGATGTTGCCCTTGAACTCACTGACATTGACCACGCCGTTGCCCGCCGTGGCGGCGACGCGGAAGTTGGAGATCGGGTAGGTCATGATCTTGAGCGAACCGGCCGTCACCGCGACATCGAGGTTCTGGCTCTTCAGCGTATCCACCGGCAGCAGGCCCCCGGGCGCGGCAGGCTTGGCCGCGGGCGGGGCGGTCTGCGCATTCGCGGGCGCGGCCGTGTCGGGCGGCAGGTAGCGGTCGACGTCGATGCCGTCGATGTTGAGGCGCGCGTACTGGCGCAGCGTCGCGAGGTCGCTGATGCCGGCCTCGCCGGTGATAGTGGTGTTGTCGAGCGTGATGCGCAGGTTCTTCAGCATCACCTTCTGCTCGTCACCCTGGATGCCGGCGCTCAGGCTGGCGCTCTTCAGCACGCTGCCATCGGCGGTCTTGGGCGCGGCGATGCCGAGCGCAGCCATCACGCTGCGCGGATTGAACGGTGCAGCCGCGAGATTACCGCTGAGCGTCATGCCCTTGGTGATGGGCGTGCCGGGTTCGGTCGCCGCCATCGCGGGCAGCTTCGCTTCCAGCGCGCCCTGCGTGCGCATGCCGGCGGCATCGAGCACGAATTTCGGCAGGGAGAAGTTGCCCTGCATCCAGTTGCCCTTCACCGGCACGTTGAGCGCGACCTGCAGCGGCTTCGGGTAGGCCGCATCCGGCACCACGGCGTTGAGCGCGAGCTGCGGCGCATCGAAGTCACCGGTGGCCCAGTTGGTCGAAACATTGCCCGCGAGCGCGGCGCTTACCGGCTGCGGACGCTTGGCGTCGGGATACGTTGCACGCAGCTGCAGCTTGCTGACGTTCACCTGCGTCTGGCCGAGATCGGCGAGCACCTCGGCGTTCAGCGTCACCGTGGCCGGCGACTTCAGCGCCTTGTCCTGGTAATTCGCGCTGACCTGCAGGCCGCCGACGCTGACCTTCTGCGTGCCCATGTCGGCGTTCACATTGCCCTTCACGTTGATGTCGGCCGGTGCCGGCAATGCCGTGCCGGAGAGCGCACTGGACAGATCGAGGCCCTGCAGCACGTAGAGCTTCTTGTCCTGGTCCAGCGTCACGGTGCTGGCAAGGGAGTTCTTCGCGACGAGGGTCTTGCCGGCCGCATCCTTCTGCGTGAAGGTGAACTGCAGGCCGAGCGGGAAGGGCTTGCCCATGCCGATGTCGGTCGCATTCACCGTCACCGCTTCCACGGCGCGCTCGACGCCGGCCTTCTCGTCTTTCAGGTAGACCGAGGAATCCTTCACCGCCAGCTGCTTCACGTTGAAGTCGACAGGCTGCGAGGGCTCGTCCTCTTCCGGGTTGGCGAGCTTGGCGAGCATGCGGTCCCAGCTCGTGCTGCCGTCGGCGTACTGGATGAAGCGCACTTTCGCACCTTCGAGGTTCACCGCGTCGATCCTGATCTGCTTCGAGAAGAGCGGCATCAGCTCCACGCTCACGCCGGCCTTGCCCACCGCCACCAGGGTTTCCTTGCTGGCGGGATCGGTCAGGCTGGTGCGGCCGAGCTTCACGCCGATGCTGGGCCAGAGGCTCCATTCGAGGCGATCCTCGATGGCCAGCGTCATGTCGGTTTTCTTGCGCACGACTTCGGCGAGCTGCGGCTTGTAGTCGTTGGGATCGATGACGAGGAGCAGCACGGCGACCGTCAGCACGATGAGGCCGAGCAGCGAGCCGAGGACGATACCGGTGATCTTGAGGGCGCGCATTGTGAGCAGGTCCTTGCAGGCGAATACGAAAGAAAGGGGATTTTTGACCGCTTGGCGTTTCAGGACAAGGCGGATTTGTTGATGGGCTGCAAATCCTGCAGCACGGGCGTTACCCGGGTATCCGGACGGTCAGTGGCTGTGGCCGGAGGGCGATGGCTGGCGCCATTGCACGGGCGTGTCGACAGGATCGCTGGCGCAGCCGGTCCGGCAACTGCCGCAGTTGCTGTCGCAACCGGCGGAGGTCCCCGCGTCTGGCGCCAGCCAGCGCGCGAGACGGGGCAGGCCCCGCGCTTCGATGCGCCCCGCCCAGCGCGCCAGCAGGGCAGCCGTGCCTGCCGGGAACCAGCGGCGCAGCATCACCCCGAGGCTCCAGGCCAGCAGCAGCGCCACCAGCGCCGTCTGGATGGCGGCGTTCACAGCAGCGCCTCGGCAATGCGGTAGGTGAGGAAGGAGGCCAGGTAGGCGAGGCCGAAGAGATAGCCGGTCATGAGGCCGACCTGGCGCCAGGAGCCGGTCTCGCGCCGCACCGTCGCCAGCGTCGAGAGGCACTGCGGCGCGAACACGAACCACACCAGCAGCGACAGCGCCGTCGCAAGCGACCACTGCGCACCGATCAGGCCGCCGAGCTGGCTGGCCACCATGTCCTCGTTGCCGGAGAGCGCGTACACGGTGCCGAGCGCGGCCACCACGACCTCGCGTGCCGCCATGCCCGGAATCAGCGCGATGCTGATCTGCCAGTTGAAGCCGATAGGCTCGAATACCGGCGCCAGCAGGTGGCCGAGGCGCCCCGCGAAGCTGTAGTCGATGGGCGCGCCCGTCGCGCCTTCCGGCGGGGCCGGAAAGCTGGCGAGGAACCACAGCAGGATGGTCAGCGCCAGGATCACGCCGCCCACGCGCTTCACGAAGATCATGCCGCGCTCGTACAGGCCGAGGCTGATGTTGCGCCAGTCGGGCAGGCGGTAGCTGGGCAGCTCGAGCAGCAGGGCATGCTCGCTGCGGTCGGAGCGCAGGCGCTTCATGATCCAGGCCACGGCCAGCGCGCTGACGATGCCGGCGGCATAGAGCGCGAACAGCACGATGCCCTGCAGGTTGAAGAGGCCGCCCACGCTCTGCTGCGGAATGAAGGCCGCGATCAGCAGCGTATACACGGGCAGGCGTGCCGAGCAGGTCATGAGCGGCGCCACCATGATGGTGGTGAGGCGGTCGCGCGGGTCGGAAATGCTGCGCGTGGCCATGATGCCGGGAATGGCACAGGCGAAGCTCGACAGGAGCGGAATGAAGGAGCGCCCGGTGAGGCCGGCCTTGAACATCAGGGTGTCGAGCAGGAAGGCGGCGCGCGGCAGGTAGCCCGACTCCTCCAGCACGAGGATGAAGAAGAAGAGGATGAGGATCTGCGGCAGGAAGACCAGCACGCCGCCGACGCCGGCGAAGATGCCCTCCAGCAGCAGGCTCTTCAGCACGCCGTCCGGCATGGCCGCGGTCAGGGCGGCGCCCAACCAGCCGACGCCGGCTTCGATGCCGTTCATGAAGGGCTCGGCCCAGGAGAACACGGCCTGGAAGATCAGGAACATCAGCGCGGCGAAGATGGCGAGGCCGGCGAGGGGATGCAGCAGCACGCGGTCGATGGCGTCGTCGCGCACGTCCGTCGAGCGCGGCATGACAACGGCCTCGGCGAGGAGCTGGCGCACCTGCGCATGCAGGTCGGCGTCGGAGGCCTCTGCCGCCGCCGGCGCGCCGGGGAGCTGGCCGTCCAGCCGGGACAGCAGCCCGCTGATGCCGTTGCGCTTCACGGCGACGGCCTCGACCACGGGCAGGCCGAGGCGTTCCGCCAGCTTCGGCACGTCGATGGCGATGCCGCGGCGGCGCGCGTCATCCATCATGTTCAGTACCAGCAGCATGGGCCGGCCGAGACGGCGGATCTCCAGCACGAAGCGCAGGTGCAAGCGGAGGTTGGTGGCGTCGGCGACGCAGACCAGCAAGTCGGGCAGGGCCTCGCCCGGCATCTCGCCCAGGCAGACGGCGCGGGTGATGGCTTCGTCGGGGCTGGCCGCCGCCAGGCTGTAGGCGCCCGGCAGGTCCAGCACCTGCACGTGGCGGCCGGACGGCAGGGTGAAGCGGCCTTCCTTGCGCTCGACGGTCACGCCGGCGTAGTTGGCCACCTTCTGGCGGGCGCCGGTGAGCTGATTAAAGAGGGAGGTCTTGCCGCAATTGGGATTGCCGACCAGCGCGATGCGCAAGGCGTCCGCCGTCATGCCGCCACCTCGACCTGGACCCGCTCGGCCTCGCTGCGGCGCAGCGCGAAACGGGTGAACCCAACCTGCACGAGCAGCGGGTCGGCGCCCACCGGACCGGTGGCGATCAGGCGCACGGTCTCGCCCGGCACGAAGCCGATTTCGCCGAGTCGGCGGGCAATGGGATCGGCCTCGTAGACGGCATCCACGGAGCGGACGACGGCCGAGGCGAAACGCGGCAGATCGGAGAGACGCACGGAAGCACACCTGAGGCTTAGTGAGAACGATTCTCAACAGTGCCTCCCGCACTGTCAAACGCTATTTTCCCGGCGGGCACGCCGGGCGCAGGCTGCACGGCGCCAACACTGCGTACAAAAACTCCCATAAATTCCCGCACTTCCGTCAAGGCCGGGATTCGCGCAAGCGCCGGACCATGGCCAAGCTGATTGGCTTGCAGGGCAGGGAGGGCCCTGCGCCACCTGCCCCTTCACCACTGCAGGAGATGACGGCCATGAACCTGAAACGGCTTCCCGCCCTTGCGTCCCTTGTCCTGGTCAGCAGTTGCCTGGCCGGCACGCCCGCCCCCACGACTCCGGTTTCCGCCTCGCCCGCGCCCGGCGGCAAGGTGCCGAGCCCGGTGACGGCCGGCATCCCCCTCGGCCTTACGACCGCACAGACCGAAATCATCGCCAGCGGCACGCGGGCCTCGGCGCTGATCGGCAGCAGCGTCTACAACGACCGCGACGAGAACATCGGCAAGGTCGAGGACGTCGTCATCGCCACCGACGGCTCGCTGTCGGTGGCCATCATCGAGGTGGGCAGCTTCCTCGGTACGGGCAACCGCCTGGTCGCCATCCCCGTGCAGCAGTTCCACCAGCTCGCGCCCCGGCCCGTCCTTCCGCGCGTCGATCGCGAATCGCTGCGCAAGCTGCCCGCCTTCAGCTATCCGGAACCGCGCCCGGCAACCGGCTGAGCACGGACTACACTGCCTGAGTCATGTAGCGGAGGACAGAAAAATGACGAACAGCAAACAACGCGGTACAGGGCAGGGCAATGCCCGCCGCAGCGCGGGCAACAAGGAGCAGGGCTTCCTGTCGAGCACGCTGGGCGCCGGCAGGAACCAGCTGAAATCAACGCTCAGCTCCGTTGGCAACACCGTGAAGAAGGTGCGCCAGAAACTGCTGAAGAAGTAACACCGCGGACGGCACGGCATATGTCGCAAAAAAAACCCCGGCCGAAACCGGGGTGCGACATATGTCACCGCGCAAAAAAATCAGGCGACGTCGAGCTCGAGCTGCAGT
>JAJNDL010000085.1 GCA_021156385.1 Moraxellaceae bacterium
CTGAAGCGCTACGGCATTGGTGCCATCAGCATGTTCGGCGCCATGCTCTTCACTTATCTCGGTGCGCGTCATCTGCCCTCGGGCATGATCGCCGTGCTCTTCGGCATGTCGCCGCTGCTGGTCGGCCTGCTGTCGCAGCTGGCCTTTCGCGGCACGCGCTTCTCGGGCCTCCAGTGGGCGGGCCTGATGCTGGCCCTCGTGGGCTTGGCCATGATTTTCCTGCAGGGGCAGCAGCTGGCGGCCGTGGATCCGCTGGGTGTGCTGTTCGTGCTCACCGGCGTGCTCTGCTACGGCGTTTCCGCGCTGTGGCTGAAGCAACTGCCGGATGCCCTGCCGCCGCTGGTGCAGACCACCGGCGCACTGTGGCTCTCCGTGCTCGGTGCGGTGCTGGCGCTGCCCGTCCTGGCCGGACCGGCGCCGGCCCATGCGCCCGGGGTGGCGAGCCTGGTGGCGCTGGTCTATTCCGCCGCCGTGGGCTCCATCGTCGCCATGCTGTTCTATTTCTTCCTGCTGCAGCGCATCGAGGTCGGCACCATGGCGCTGACCACGCTGATCACGCCGGTGTTCGCGCTGTTGCTGGGGGTGCTCGTCAACCACGAGCGCTTCCGCGCCGGGGTGCTGTGGGGGATGGGGCTGATCCTGCTGGGCCTGGCGGCCTATTACGGACGGGACCTGCAGCGCCTGCTGGCGCGGCGCGTCAGCGCCGCCCGGGCCTGAGCAGCGGTCAGCTGCGGATGCGGAAATCCGGCAGCAGTTCGGCAGCTTTGTCCCAGCGCGTTTCGACGTGGTCGACGCGCGCCTGGGACGGGCCTTCATGTGCCCAGGCGAGCAGCGAGCGCAGCGCTTTCTCCTCGCCCTGGGCCAGGAGCTCGACGCGTCCGTCCGGCAGGTTGCGCACCCAGCCTGCGAGGCCGAGGCGCTGCGCCATGGCGGCAGCATTGGCGCGATAGGAAACGCCCTGGACCAGTCCGGTGATGAACAGATGCAGTTCCTGTGTCATGTCGGCGACCTGAAGGTAGCGGCGATGGGCCGACTATGGACCAGCGCTTCCGGCATAACAACCATGGCAGGCACTGGCCGCGGCAAGGAGCAGCGCAGCCGATTCAGGTAGCGGGAGGATCAGATGCCGGTGGGCACCTGCAGGATGCCGGACTGGGCGCTGCAGGTCGTTTTCTCGATCAGCGTGTCGCCTTCCCAGGATTCGAGGTGCACGTCGAACTTCCACAGCCGGTGCAGGTGCTTGATCACGTCCTGGGCGCTTTCGCCGAGCGGCCGGCGGTTGTGGCGCACGTGGCGCAGCGTGAGCGAGCGGTCGCCGTGCCGGTTGACGTTCCACACCTGGATGTTGGGCTCGTTCATGCTCAGGTTGTACTGGTTGGAGAGTGCCTGGCGCAGGTAGCGGAAGCCCGAGTCGTCGTGGATGGCCGAAACCTCGAGGTCGCGGCGCTGGTCGTCGTCCATGATGGCGAAGAGCTTGAATTCACGCATGACGCGCGGCGACAGGAACTGCTGGATGAAGCTCTCGTCCTTGAAGCTCTGCATGGCGAACTTTGCCGTCTCGAGCCAGGGCGAACCGGCGATGTCGGGGAACCAGCGCCTGTCTTCGTCGGTCGGGTTCTCGCAGATGCGCTTGATGTCCTGGAACATGGAGTAGCCGAGCGCGTAGGGATTGATGCCGCGGTAATACGGACTGTCGAAGGACGGCTGGTAGATCACCGCGGTATGCGACTGCAGGAACTCCAGGATGAAGCCGTCGGTGACCAGGCCCTCGTCGTACATGCGGTTCAGCAGGGTGTAGTGCCAGAAGGTGGCCCAGCCCTCGTTCATGACCTGGGTCTGGCGCTGCGGATAGAAGTACTGCGCGATCTTGCGCACGATACGCACGATCTCGCGCTGCCACGGTTCCAGCAGCGGTGAATTCTTCTCGATGAAATAGAGCAGGTTCTCCTGCGGCTCCTCGGGCCAGCGCTTGCGCTGCGCCTCCTCCTGCTCCTGCCGGTTGCGGAAGGGGATGGTGCGCCAGAGATCGTTGACCTGGGCCTGCAGCGCGGCTTCGCGCTCTTCCTGGCGGGCGCGTTCCTGCTCGGCGGAAATCGGATAGGGACGCTTGTAGCGGTCGACGCCGTAGTTCATCAGCGCATGGCAGGAATCGAGGATGGCCTCGACCTCGCGCACGCCATGGCGCTCCTCGCAACGGCGGAGGTAGTTCTTGGCGAAGAGCAGGTAGTCGATGATGCTCGACGCGTCCGTCCATGTCCGGAACAGGTAGTTGCCCTTGAAGAAGGAGTTGTGGCCGTAGCAGGCATGCGCGATCACCAGCGCCTGCATCGTCATGGTGTTTTCTTCCATGAGGTAGGCGATGCAGGGGTTGGAGTTGATCACGATCTCGTAGGCAAGGCCCATCTGGCCGCGCTTGTAGCCGGTCTCCGTGGCCACGAAGTGCTTGCCGAAGCTCCAGTGGTTGTAGCCTACCGGCATGCCCACGGAGCTGTAGGCATCCATCATCTGCTCGGAGGAGATGACCTCGATCTGGTTGGGATAGGTCTCGAGGCCGTAGACCTCGCTGGCGATGCGGCCGATCTCCTCGTCGTAGCGACGGATGAGATCGAAGGACCATTCCGAGCCGGTGGAGATCGGATTGCGCCGGGTCATGCCTTCTTCCTCGAAAAGAGCTCGCGGAACACGGGATAGATGTCGCCAGCCTCGATGATCTGCTGCATGGCGAAGACGCCCGGCCACTCCTGCTTGACCGCTTCATAGGCATGCCAGAGCGCCTGGTGCTCGCGCGGCGTGATCTCAATGTAGGCGAAGTACTGCACCAGCGGCATGATGGCTTCCGACAGCAGTTGCTGGCACAGCGGGGAATCATCGTTCCAGTTGTCGCCGTCCGAGGCCTGGGCGCCGTAGATGTTCCATTCGTCCGCCGGGTAACGTGCGGCCATGATCTCCTTCATCATCTTGAGCGCGCTGGAAACGATGGTGCCGCCGGTTTCCCGGGAATAGAAAAATTCTTCCTCCTCCACCTCCTTGGCGCTGGTGTGATGACGGATGAAGACGACGTCGATCTTCTTGTAGTTGCGCTTGAGGAAGAGGTAGAGCAGCAGGAAGAAGCGCTTGGCCATGTCCTTCATGGCCTGGTTCATGGAGCCGGACACGTCCATCAGGCAGAACATCACCGCCTGCGAGCTGGGCTTGGGCACCTTGATGTGGTGGTTGTAGCGCAGGTCGAAGGTATCGATGAAGGGGATGCGTTCGATGCGGCCCTTCAGCTTCTCGATTTCCTCGCGCAATTCCTTCGCACGGGCGACGCGCTCGGGCGAGGTATCCTGCTCGAGCAGCGCCTGGAGTTCGGCCTCGGCTCCCTTCAGGCGCTTGCGGGCGCCAGCGGAAAGGGCGATGCGGCGCGAGGTCGCCGCGCGCAGGCTGCGCACGATGTTGATCTTGGCGGGATTGCCATCGTTGACGATGCCCGCGTTCTGCCACTGGAACGTCTCGAGGCCGGCCAGGCGGCGCTTTACGAGGTTGGGCAGCTCGAGGTCGTCGAAAAGGAAGTTCAGGAACTCTTCCTGCGAGAGGCTGAAGCTGAACTCGTCCTCGCCTTCGCCGGAGTTGGAGGCCTTGCCCTCGCCCCCGCCACCGCCTTCGCCCCCGTCGGGGCGCTTGATGCGGTCGCCTTGGGAGAACTCCTTGTTGCCGGGATGCACGAGCTCGCGCTCGCCGCCCTGGCCATGGTGGAAGACCGGCTCGGAGATGTCTCGGGTGGGAATGGCGACGTTCTCGCCGTGCTCCATGTCGGTGATGGAGCGGCGGGTTACGGCGTCGGCGACGGCTTCCTTGATCTGGGCGCGATAGCGCTCAAGAAAACGCTGCCTGTTGACCGTGCTCTTGTTACGGCCGTTCAGGCGGCGATCAATGATGTAGGACATGTGCCCTCGCTGTATTTTCCCGTTCCAGCGGGCGGAAACCGGGCGGACAGTACTGCTGGAAACCTGTCCGCCGGTTCTTCCCTGAGAGAACGGTACTTATTGCGCCTTGCGCACGCGCAGATACCACTCGGAGAGCAGGCGCACCTGCTTCTCGGTATAGCCGCGCTCGGTCATGCGCTTCACGAAATCCTGATGCTTCTGCTGGTCGTTCTTCGAGGCCTTCGGGTTGAAGGAAATGACCGGCAGCAGGTCTTCCGTGTTGGAGAACATCTTCTTCTCGATCACCGTGCGCAGCTTCTCGTAGGAGAGCCAGCTCGGGTTCACGCCATTGTTGTTGGCGCGGGCACGCAGCACGAAGTTGACCACCTCGTTGCGGAAGTCCTTGGGATTGGAGATGCCCGCGGGCTTCTCGATCTTCTCCAGCTCCTCGTTGAGGGCGGCACGGTTGAAGATCTCGCCGGTGTCCGGATCGCGGAATTCCTGGTCCTGGATCCAGAAGTCGGCGTACTGCACGTAACGGTCGAAGATGTTCTGGCCGTACTCGGAGTAGGACTCGAGGTAGGCAGTCTGGATTTCCTTGCCGATGAACTCGACGTAGCGCGGCGCCAGGAATTCCTTGAGGAAGCGCAGGTAGCGCTCCTGCTGGTCCTGCGGGAACTGCTCCTGCTCGATCTGGGTTTCCAGCACGTGCAGCAGGTGCACCGGGTTCGCCGCCACTTCGGAGTGGTCGTAGTTGAAAACGCGCGACAGGATCTTGAAGGCGAAGCGGGTGGAGAGCCCGTTCATGCCTTCGTCGACGCCTGCGGCATCGCGGTATTCCTGGTAGGACTTGGCCTTCGGGTCGGTGTCCTTGAGGTTCTCGCCGTCGTAGATGCGCATCTTGGAGTAGAGGCTGGAGTTCTCCGGCTCCTTGAGGCGCGACAACACCGAGAACTGGGCCAGCATGCGCAGCGTGTCGGGGGCGCAGGGCGCGGCGCGCAGCGAGGAGTGGTCGAGCAGCTTCTGGTAGATCTCGATCTCTTCCGTCACGCGCAGGCAGTACGGGACCTTCACGATATAGACGCGGTCGATGAAGGCTTCGTTGTTCTTGTTGTTGCGGAAGGTCTGCCACTCGGCTTCGTTGGAGTGGGCGAGCACGACGCCGTCGAAGGGAATCGGGCCGATGGCCTCGGTGCCGTTGTAGTTGCCTTCCTGCGTCGCGGTGAGCAGCGGGTGCAGCACCTTGATCGGTGCCTTGAACATTTCCACGAATTCCATCAGGCCGCGATTCGCCTTGGCGAGGCCGCCCGAGAACGAATAGGCATCGGCATCGTTCTGCGCGAAATCTTCCAGCTTGCGGATGTCGACCTTGCCGACCAGTGCGGAGATGTCCTGGTTGTTCTCGTCGCCCGGCTCGGTCTTGGAGAGGGCGGTCTGGTTCAGGATGCTGGGCTTCAGCTTGACCACGCGGAACTTGCGGATGTCGCCGCCGAATTCCTTGAGGCGTTTCACGGCCCAGGGCGACATCACGCCGCGCACGTAGCGCTTGGGGATCTTGTATTCCTGCTCGAGGATGTCGCCGTCTTCTTCCACGTTGAAGAGATTGAGGGGCGACTCGTTCACCGGCGAACCCTTGATGGCGTAGAAGGGCATCTTTTCCATCAGCGACTTCAGGCGCTCGGCGAGCGAGGACTTGCCGCCGCCGACGGGGCCGAGCAGGTAGAGGATCTGCTTCTTTTCTTCCAGGCCCTGCGCGGCATGCTTGAAGTAGGAGACGACATGCTCGATCACCTCTTCCATGCCGTAGAATTCGCTGAAGGCGGGATAACGCTTGATGATCTTGTTGGAGAAGATGCGCGAGAGGCGCGAGTCGCGAGAGGTGTCGATGAGCTCCGGCTCGCCGATCGCCAGCAGTAACCGCTCTGCTGCAGTGGCATAGGCCGAGGGGTCGTTCTTGCAGAGCTCGAGATATTCTTCCAGGCTGTATTCTTCCTCACGAGCTTGGTCGTAACGACCCTGGTAGTGATTGAATATGCTCATGACTTACCTCAAGTCGGGGTGAAAACCACGCACGTTTTGATGTGGTGTTTTCCTGAGATTAGCCCCAAACATACCGTGGCGGGCAAGCGAAATCTGATTTTTTTTGTGATGCGTAACAGATGAGCTACGCACCGTGCCGCCTGTCCTCGGCGCCTTGCCGCTGGTCGCTCGC
>JAJNDL010000448.1 GCA_021156385.1 Moraxellaceae bacterium
CATCCAGCGCTCCCACCGTGAGGCCGGCCTCCGCCAGCACCTCCTCCATCATGGGCAGCAACAGCTCGGTCTGCAGGCGTGGGGCATGCCTGAAGCGCGAAATCACGCGCCCGTCGATACCCAGGGCAACGGAGCAGGCCTCGGTGGCGGTTTCAAGCGCAAGCAGTTTCATCTCGGGCGGCTTTCATGGAATCGAGAAGGGAAAAGAAGTCCTGCACCTCGGCCAGCGTGCGGGTGCGCCGCATGGGCGGCAGGCTCTGCAGGAAAAGCTGGCCGTAGGGGCGGCCGACCAGGCGCGGATCGCAGATCATGAGCACGCCGGTGTCGGTCTCGTCGCGGATCAGGCGGCCGGCGCCCTGCTTCATGGCGATAATGGCGCCGGGTAGCTGGTAGCTGATGAAGGGATTGCGGCCGCGCGACTTGTAGGCGTCGATGCGCGCCGCAATCACCGGCTCGCCCGGCGAGGCGAAGGGCAGCTTGTCGATGATGACGCAGGAGAGTGCCTCGCCGCGCACGTCGACGCCTTCCCAGAAGCTGCCGGTGCCGAGCAGGATGGCATTGCCGTGCTCGCGGAAGCGGCGCAGCAGTTCCGCCTTGGACATGCTGCCCTGCACGAGGAGCGGATACTCCAGGCGCCCGCGCAGCCACTCCGCCGCTTCGTTCAGCGCACGGTGGCTGGTGAAGAGCACGAAGGCGCGACCACGACTGGCGGTAAGCACCGGCAGCGCGGCTTCCAGCACCGCCTGCGTGTAGCGCGGATCGGAAGTGTCGGGCAGTCCGCGCGGCACGTAGAAGAGCGCCTGCTTCTCGTAGGCGAAGGGGCTGGGCAGCTGCAGCGACTCGAGGTCGTTAAGGCCGATCTGCGTGGCGAAATGCCGGAAGTCGTCGTGCACGGCCAGCGTCGCCGAGGTGAACACCCAGGCCGACTTGCGCGCCGCCACCATGTCGCGGAAAGGCTTGGCGACATCGAGCGGCGTGAACTGGATGGAAAAGCCCTTCTTGAAGGTCTCGAACCAGTGCACCTGGTCCGCCGGCGTGTCGCCGGTGAGTTTCGCGAACTCCTCGGCCAGTTCCTCGGCGCGGCGGTGGCAGTTTTCCAGACCCTTGCTGCGCTCGCTGGCCTTGTGCAGCACATTGGAAAGCTCGCCCAGCGCCTTCTTCACGGCATCGATGGCCTTGGGCATGGGCTCGCGATGGCCCACCTCCGACCACACGCCCTTGCGGCTGTCCTCGCCGAAGCTGAAGCGCATGTCGGCGACGCGGTGCTCCAGCGCCGTCGCCGCGTCGAGGATGGAGCGCATCTCGCCTGCCGACTGCAGCATCTCGCTCACCGAATCCTGGGCGAGCTCGAGCAGCTGGCGCGAGGAAATGCCCTCGCCGAAGAACATGGACGCCACTTCCGGGAGCTGGTGCGCCTCGTCGAAGATCACGGCGGTGGCCTCCGGCAGCAGCTCGCCGAAGCCTTCTTCGCGAATGGCGATGTCGGCAAAGAAAAGATGGTGGTTCACCACCACGAGTTCGGCTTCGGCCGCTTTCTGGCGCGCCCGCACCAGCGGGCACTCGTCGAGCATGGGGCAGTCCTGGCCCAGGCAGTTGTCGGCCGTGCTCGTCACCAGCGGCCAGACGCTGGCGTCTTCCGGCAGGTCGGCGAGCACTCGCGCACGACCTGCAGCTCGTGCACGGTCTGCTTGCTGGCGAAGCGGCCGTCGTCGAGGTGGATCTGCAGGCGGTAGGGACAGAGATAGTTGGCGCGGCCCTTGAGCAGCGCCGTACGGACGTTGACGCCGAGCGCCTTCGTGACCGTGGGCAGGTCGCGATGGAAAAGCTGGTCCTGCAGGTTGCGCGTGCCGGTGGAGACGATGACCTTCTCGCCGGACAGCAGCGCGGGCGCGAGATAGGCGAAGGTCTTGCCGGTGCCGGTGCCGGCCTCGACCATGAGGATGCGCTTTTCCTCCAGCGCTTTCGCCACCGCATCGCTCATGGCGAGCTGTGCTTCGCGCGGGTTGAAACCCGGGATATGCTGCGCGAGCCGTCCCTTGGCACCGAGGATGTCCTGGCTGTCGAAAAAGTCTGGCATTGTCGGGACGGTCGATTCGAAAACGTGAGTCTACCAGTTAACGACACGGCGAATGCAGCCGGCGCCAAGCCCTGCGGACTGGTGCACGGGATCGTCAAAGGGGCGAAGCCACTCGGGGCAGGCGGATGTCGCCCCGCCCATATGGAGGTCGGACCTCATGAATGCAAGCGCTGTCTCCGCCATCGTGCTCGCCGGCGGCCGCGCCACGCGCATGGGCGGTGCGGACAAGGCGCTGCTGCCGCTTGCGGGCCGGCCGCTGCTGGCGCATGTGCTGGAACGACTGCAAGCGCAGGTGGACGACATCGTCCTCAACTACAACCGCGATCCTGCCGTGCTGGCCGGCTTCGGCCTGCCGGTGGCCGGCGATGCGCTGGAGGATTTCCAGGGGCCGCTGGCCGGCATCGCCGCCGCCCTGCCCCGCTGCCGCCACGACACCGTGCTCGTGGTGCCCTGCGATACGCCCTTCCTGCCCCGCGACCTGCAGCCTCGCCTCGCGGCCGAACTCCGGCCCGATATCGATCTCGTGATCGCGCACGACGGCGAACGCCTGCAGCCGCTCTTCCTGCTGCTGCGCCGGCAACTCGCCGCCGGC